>JAHJTI010000275.1 GCA_018829945.1 Pseudomonadota bacterium
CAGACCTTTATAGGCATGTTGATCTCCGCGGAATTGATCTTGAGCGGAGCTTCCCTCAACTTCATGGCTTTTAACCGCTTTCTGGCTCCTGATCCCACGGTGGGCCAGATCTTTACCCTGTTCATCATGGCCATTGCCGCTGCGGAAGCGGCCATTGCCCTGAGCATAATTATCGCCGTCTATCGGAACTACAAATCCATCGACACCGAAGATGTCATGGATCTGCAAGGTTAGAGAGGAAAGGAATAAGGGTCATGGATACAATTGTTTCCGTAAAACCGCTGCTCGCCATACTAACGGCCCTGGCCGGGGCCGTTCTCGTGATGCTGTCCGGCCGCAAGCCCAATGTCAGGGAAACGTGGTCCTTTGTCGCGGCTGTGACGATGTTCGGTATCATTGCCTCGATGATCACCACTGTTGCCCCGGCTCCTCTTGGCGCGGGCAAGACCATTGTCTATCAGATGTTCAAACTCCTCCCGGGTGTCTCTGTCACCCTGAGGGTTGACGCCTTTTCCATGATCTTTGCCGTGGTCGCTTCTTTCCTCTGGATATTGGCTGTGTTTTATTCCGCCGGTTATATGCGGGGATTGCACGAACATGCCCAGACCCGGTTCAATGCCTGTTTCGCTCTGTCCCTGTTTGGCGCCATCGGCGTGGCCTTTTCGGACAATCTTTTTACCCTGTATCTTTTTTACGAGATTGTCAGCATCTGCACCTACCCGCTAGTTGCCCACCACCAGGATGAAGAGGGGTATGAGGGTGCCAAGAAGTATATCGTTTACCTGACCACCACGGCCAAGGGCTTGGTGTTGCCGGCCATGATTCTTATTTATGTGCTCACCGGCACCCTTGATTTTGCCGACAATATCCGCACCGGTATTTTCTCAGGCGGCACCGTTGATGCCCATGGCACCTTGGTCACAATACTGTATATCTTCTGTCTTCTGGGTTTTGCCAAGAACGGTATCATGCCGTTTCATAACTGGCTTCCCGGCGCCATGGTGGCCCCGACACCGGTCTCCGCACTGCTCCATGCCGTGGCCGTTGTCAAGGTCGGTGTGTTCTGCACCACCAGGGTCATGCTCTATGTTTTCGGCACCGACGTGATGCATGGTTTGAATCTGGGCATTCCAACCGCCTATTTTGTGTCGTTCACCATCCTGGTCGCCTCGATCATCGCCCTGTCCAAGGATAACCTCAAGGCGCGGCTGGCCTATTCAACGGTGAGCCAACTCTCCTACATTATCCTCGGTGTCGCCCTTCTTACCCCCAGCGGTATTCAGGGCGGATTGGTGCATATCGCCAATCATGCTTTCTCCAAGATTACCCTCTTTTTCTGCGCCGGTGCCATCTATGTGGCGACCCATAAGAAATCGATCTCCGAAATGGGTGGGTTGGGCAGGACCATGCCTTTCACCTTTGCCGCTTTCGGTATCGCTTCTCTCAGCATGATCGGCGCCCCCCCGGTCGCAGGGTTTGTAACAAAGTGGAAGCTTCTGGTCGGGACCATGGAAATGGAATCACATTATATCGGCATACTGCTGGTGCTGCTTGCCAGCACACTGCTGAACGTGGCCTACTTCGCCCCTGTGACCTATCGGGCCTTCTTTGGCAAGCGCCCTGAGGGCGAGGTCTATGAAGGGGTCAAGGAGGCGCCTCTGACCATGGTGGTGCCCATCATGATTGCCGCGATCATCTCGGTGGTTATCGGCATCTACCCTGATTTTATGATGAACTTTGTCAAGGCGGTGACGGGATGATAGTGAAACTGATTGATTTTCTGCGTGACCGGTTGCAACTGGTCATCCGCTTGTCCTATGTCGGGCTGGCGCTTCTGGTGGCGTGGGACGTTTTCTTTGTCTCCAAGGAGCATGCCCATACCGCAGTTGAGCATATACCGGGCTTTTGGGCTGCTTTTGGCTTTGTGGCCTGTGTGGTGATCATCATCGTTTCCAAATGGTATGGCCATCTGGGAATTATGACCCGTGAGGATTACTATGATAACTGATTTCTGGCTGCATCCAGCCCTGATACTCATCGTTGGCGCCTTTATCCTGCCGTTTCTGCCGAAATGGTTGAAGCGACCCTATCTGGTTATTGTCCCGACCTTGGCTTTTCTGTCGGTGCTGTCCATGCAAGGGCAGCACGGCACATTCGGGGTTGTTCGGTTTCTCGACTGGCATCTCACCTTTGGGAGGGTGGATGGCCTGAGCATGGTTTTCGCCTACATCATGACCCTGATGTGCATCATCGGCACCATCTACGGGCTGCACGTGGAAGAGGATTTTCAGCACGTTGCTGCCTGGCTGTATGTGGCCGGCTCACTGGGAGTCATCTTCTGCGGCGATTACCTGGTGCTTTTTCTCTTTTGGGAGTTGATGGCCTTTGCTTCGGTCTTTCTGATCTGGTTTCGCGGGCGACGGGAGTCACTGGCCGTCGGCTACCGGTATCTGCTGGTACATACCGCGGGCGGACTTGCCCTGCTTGCCGGCCTTGTGCTCCGTTATCAAGCAACCGGCGGCGATCTATCCTTTGGTCCCATCGGCGTAGGCAGCCCGAGTCTGTCCACCTACTTGATCCTGATCGGTTTTCTTTTAAATGCTGCGGTGCCGCCGTTCCATGCCTGGCTACCTGACGCTTATGGGGAAGCGACCGTGAGCGGCGCAGTGTTCATGTGCGCGTTTACCACGAAAACCGCGGTTTATGCCCTTGCTCGAGCTTTTGCCGGGATGGATATTCTCATTCCACTCGGGGTGTGTATGGCCCTCTATGGTGTGGTTTACGCGGTACTTGAAAACGATACGCGTCGGCTGCTTGCGTACCACATTATCAGTCAGGTCGGCTACATGGTGGCCGGTGTCGGAATCGGCACCGAACTCGCCATCAACGGCGCCTGCGCTCACGCTTTTGCGCATATCCTTTATAAAGGGTTGCTGTTCATGGGCTGCGGCTCGGTGCTGCACATGACCGGCAAAAGCAAGTTCAGCGAGTTGGGCGGGTTGTACAAGAAAATGCCAATGGCCTTTGTCTTCACCATGATCGGAGGGTTGTCCATCTCCGCCTTTCCGCTGTTTTCCGGTTTTGTCAGCAAAGCGATGATCGTGGCTGCAGGGTTTGAGGTCCACAATTACTGGGCGGCCTTTCTTCTGACCCTGGCTTCTGCCGGTACCTTTCTCCATACCGGCCTCAAGGTGCCTTATTTTATCTGGTTCGGCAAAAACAACTGCAGCCAGGAAACCTGGGACAAGGCTGCTGATCCGCCATGGAACATGCAGATCGGCATGGGCATAGCTGCGTTTCTTTGTATTTTTATCGGCAGCTATACCCCGTATCTCTACAATATGTTGCCGTATCCGCAGATTGCTGCAGGGTATCATCCCTACAACACGTATCATCTCTCGGAGACGTTGCAGATTCTTCTGTTCACCGCGCTTGGTTTTTTCCTGCTCATCAAGAAGCTTGCCCCGGAACCAAAGATCAGCATCGACCTGGATTGGTTCTATCGCATGGGCGGCCGGGGTTTTTACTGGTTTGCCAGAAAACCCATTCAGTGGGCGGACAATTGTGTCAGCGAAGGATACCGTTACGTTGGCCTGATTCCGCTCATGACCACAGCGCAGTTCTGGTCATGGTTTGACTGGCACGCCATTGACGGCGTTGTTGACGGAGTGGCAAAAACGGTACGCGGCATCGGCAGTGCAGTGCGGCGAGTGCAGAGCGGTCAGTTGCAGTACAACATTTTTTATGCGGTATCTCTGATTGCGGTCGCGCTTGTTATATACGTGTTTGCTTAGGCCGTTAGAATAAATGAATGTCGTCTGGATGACCGAAAATTGCGACAGCACCTCTTGCGCTGCTGTTGGCTGTGTAAGAAGTCGTACAAAAAAAGGGCCCATAGCACCGGTTATTTTGCAGCGGCTCTAATTTTTATTACTGAGGATGGTGGGAATGGACTTTTTGATAATGAATGATATGGGGTTTCCCATTCTGAGCGCCCTGATCTTTCTGCCTTTGGCCGGAGCCCTGATTCTGTTGTGTATTCCCGGTGATACAGCGGCCAAGAACTGGACGATGTTGGTGACCGTGGTTACGGCGCTGGTCTCTCTGCCCCTCTACTGGAATTTTGATGTGACCACTGCCAAGTACCAGTTTGGCGAACACGCTTCCTGGGTATCCGCCCTGAACATCAACTATACTTTGGGCCTTGATGGTATTTCTTTGTTGCTGGTTCTGATGACCACCTTGATCATGCCCCTGTGTGTCCTCGGTTCCTGGCGGTACATCGACAAGCGGGTCAAAGAATTCATGATTTGCCTGTTGCTCATGGAAACCTCCATGCTTGGAGTGTTCATGGCCCTTGATTTTATTTTGTTTTATCTGTTGTGGGAAGCAATGCTCATTCCCATGTACCTCCTGATCGCTGTTTGGGGCGGACCCCGCAAGGTATACGCTTCCACCAAGTTTTTCCTTTACACCCTCGCCGGCTCAGTGTTGCTGCTTGTTGCCATTATCGGACTCTACCTTGATCAGGGAACCTTCAGTATTCCCGCCTTGATGGGGCAGGATTACTCCACTACCTTCCAGATTGTGGTCTTTCTGGCTTTTTTCCTGGCTTTTGCCATCAAGGTGCCGATGTTCCCCTTCCATACCTGGCTTCCGGCTGCGCATGTCGAAGCGCCCACCGCCGGCAGTGTCCTTCTGGCCTCGATTTTGCTGAAAATGGGAACCTATGGGTTTTTGCGTTTTTGTCTGCCCATAACTCCTGAAGCCACCATGATATTCGTTCCCTATATCCTGTGGCTCTCAGTGGTTGGCATTTTGTACGGGGGCTTCACTGCCCTGGCCCAGCAGGACATGAAAAAACTGATTGCCTATTCCAGTGTCGGGCATATGGGGTTTGTCACCCTGGGTATTTTTGTTCTGAATCAGCAAGGTCTTGAGGGTGCGCTTCTGCAAATGATCAATCACGGTATTACCACCGGTGCCCTCTTTTTTTGCGTGGGAATGATCTATGAGCGTACCCATAGCCGGGAGCTGGATTCTGCGGCAGGACTCGGCAAGTACATGCCGGTGTATGTCAGCTTTTTGGCTTTTTTCTCGCTTTCTTCACTTGCCTTCCCGGGAACCAACAGTTTTGTCGGGGAGTTCATGATTCTGGTCGGCGGTTTTACAAGCAATAAGGTTGTTGCCGCCTGTGCCATTCCGGGAGCGATTCTGGCTGCCGCATACATGTTCCGCATGTTGCAGCGGGTGGTGTGGGGCAGAGCGGTAAATCCCGATCATACCGGTATTCTCGACCTGAATATCCGGGAAATGGTCACTTTAGCACCCCTGCTTTTCTTTGTCTTCTGGATCGGGTTGTCCCCGGAGCCGTTTTTGAGGGTGATGCATGTGAGCGTTTCCCACCTCATTGAGCAGGTGGGGGTGGTCACGGGTGATGGTGCTGTTTCTATTGCAAAGCTGATGATTCCGTAACGGAACTTTCTGTGGATTTTTAAGGAACTTACGCAAAGGATACAAAATGAAGCTCATGCTGTTTGCTCCAGAATTA
>JAHJTI010000024.1 GCA_018829945.1 Pseudomonadota bacterium
GGCACCTCGGTAACGTTTGAGAGCGTCATCAGCAAAACGATCGACAAGCCCGGCCTGGTTGTTTCCATGCCGATTAAGAATGATACCGGCCGGATCGTCGGCGTAGGGATGTTTGCCATGGATCTGGACAACCTGAGCAAACAGGTCCGGGTTACCCGCCTCGGGAAGACAGGTTTTGCCTATCTGGTGGATAACCAGAACCGGGTGATCGCGCACCCCGACTCGACTTTTTCCAGCGAATTGCGGGATTTCAGCACCTATCCTTCAGTGGCGGCACTGCGACAGGGAAAGCGAGGGACAATAACTTTCAAAGAAGGGGACGGACAGAGCTGGCTGGCCCACGTCGATGTTCTGGCCAACGGCTGGGGAATCGTGGTGCAGCAGAAGGAAGCGGAGGTGCTCAGCGCAGGGCGGTTTTTTCAGCAGATGGTGCTGATGATCATTGTCGGCGCCGTCATGATCCTGATCGTCTCTTCATGGTGGGCCGTGCGGCGGGCGCTTCATCCGATTGATATCCTCACCCAGGCGGTAACCGGTCTCGCCTCCGGAAAATTCAGTCATTCTGATTTTGAAGCAACGCGCTTGCACTTGCTTAAAATCCAATCCAGGAACGATGAGATCGGCCTGCTGGCGGACAGTTTTTATAAGATGGCCATCCAACTGCAAGAAACATTGTCGAGTCTGCAACAGGAATTATCCGAACATAAGCGGGTTGATGCAGAATTAGAAAGAGAGCGGAGCATCCTTTCCACGATTCTCAAAAACGACCCCAGCGGTGTTGTTTTAATTGATCATCACGGTGTCTTCCAGTATGTCAACCCCGAATTTACTAACATCACCGGTTATACCCTCCAGGATATCTCTACCGTACGGGAGTGGTTCCAAGAGGCCTATCGAGATACGGAATATCGGAAGAAAGTGATCAAGGCCTGGAAGACGAGAAGGGCTTTGCAGGACAGAAGCTGGGATGTGGAATTCACTACAACCTGTAAAGATGGACGGACAAAAGATATAGAATTCAGAACGACCTTTATCAAAGATGGCGAGGTCACGGTGTTGAATGACGTGACCGTACGGAGACAGGCTGAGAAAGCGCTTCAGGAGAGTGAAGAAAAATACCGTAATATTTTTGAGAACGCCGTGGAAGGCATTTTCCAGGCCACACCCAAAGGAAGATTTATAAATGTCAATCCCGCATTTTCCATCATGCATGGCTACGAATCTCCCCAACAAATGACAGCGAGCGTTAATGACATCAAACATCAGCTCTACGTCAATCCCGAAGATCGCTTAAGGTTCATGGACATTCTTGAGAAAGAAGGCATTATCGAGGCATTTGAAGTACTATTATACAAGAAAGATGGAGGAAAGATTTGGGTTTCGCTCAAGGCGCGCGCCGTTCAGGATTCGGAAGGGACAACATTATACTATGAGGGCATGGCTGAAAACATCACGGAACGAAAGCTGGTCGAGGAGGAGGTCAGGCAAAAAAACGAACAGCTTCGGGAGTTGAGATGGAGGTTGTCGGAATTCGAGGAAAATGAGCGAAGAAAGATCTCTCAGGAGCTTCATGACCTGATCGGACAGAATCTTGCCATCCTCGGTCTAAACCTGAATATGCTGCAAACATTGATCCCTGACAAATCAACGGAATTAATCCGATCTCGTCTCAAGGACTCGCTGGCCCTCGTCAAGCAAACGACAGCCAGCATACGGAACTTAATGGCGGATCTGAGGTCTCCGGTGCTGGACGATTATGGATTGGTTGCCGCCATAAGGCTGTATGTGGATCAGTGCGCTGTCCGGGCAGGGATCCGAGCCATTGTTCAGGGCAGCGAACTGACCATCCGCCTCCCCGCCCACATTGAAAATGCCATGTTCAGGATCGTTCAAGAGGCGTTAACCAACGTGATAAAGCACGCGCAAGCGACGGAAGCGATCGTCAATATCAGGATAGAAAACAGTCGCTTACACGTCACCGTGACGGACAACGGTATCGGTTACAATCGGGTGGATATCGCAAGAAGGGACGAACACCGAGGATGGGGGCTCAGTACGATGATGGAGCGGGCGCTTTTGGTGGGGGGGATGGGATGCATCACGTCAAACCCGGGCGAGGGAACGTGTGTTGCCGTGGAGGTGCCGTTATGAGTATCACTGTTTTCTTATCGGACGATCACGCGATGTTTCGTGAGGGGATCCGTTTGTTGCTGGGAACAAAGCCCGACATCAATGTGGTTGGTGAGGCAGGGAACGGACGTGATACGGTTCGCCAGGTGACCAAACTATGTCCGAATGTCGTGTTGATGGATATAGCCATGCCTGGCTTAAACGGCATCGAAGCGACACAGCAGATCCGCCATGAGTGTCCCTCTGCAAACGTCATCATATTATCCATGTATTCTACAACAGAGCATATTTTCAGAGCTTTTAAGGCGGGAGCGCGCGGTTATATTCTTAAAGAATCGGCGGGCGCCGACATCATAAAAGCCATTCGGGCGGTCCATGCGGGTAAATACTGTGTTTGCGAGGCCGTATCTGACATGATCTTGGTCGATTATATCAACGTCCGTGAAATGATAGAAGCTGAAAGTCCATTAGGGCGATTAAGCTCACGGGAACGAGAGGTTCTTCAGCTCCTCGTTGAAGGCAAGTCGAACGCCAAAATCGCAGAATTTCTCTTTTTGTCGCCAAAAACCGTCGAGACGTACCGCAGCCATCTGATGCAAAAGCTCGGCATCAACAATCTTCCAAGCCTAGTCAAATTTGCCATCCAGCATGGACTTACATCCGTCGAATAGCATTATGAAATTAATGATATCTTTTCTTTTTCAAGGATAATCCGCAAAAATATCAAACATTCCTGATGGACGGATAGACACTGTTTCGATTACGGTTCTATCATCAGCACATTTCATTTTATTCAATTGGGGATGATCTCGTAAAAGGGTTTGCGCAACGCTGGTCCTCAATGCCGGTAGAACACTGAACATCGAAACGCTGCGCACCTAGGGCAAAGAACGTCTTGCCTCATCCAAGGCGCCCAAGGATTTGGTGGTGCTTGGGAAGTTGCCCAGGAATGCCATGGGTAAAATTTTCAAACCCGACTTGAAAGAGATCTTTCAGGGTTTGGAAGGCTAACATAACCAAAGCATAAGGGCTCTGGAAAAGAAAGGAGGGGTTGGAATTCACTATGTGTAGGTTGGTATGACGAGCTGCTTGGAACGGGTAATTATGGCAACGATTCTTGCTTAAACACTGAAAGGGAGGGGAAATCATGGGCTTAGCAGAACTGTCTCTCATAGCTCTAGCGGTTGCGGTGGTCGTAGGTATAGTCAGAAACGTGAATGTCGGACCTCTTAGCCTGGCCATTTCGCTGGTGATTGGTTATTACATCGGTGGCGTCAAAATCAAGGATTTGATAGCCGGATATCCTGTGAACGTGTTTCTCATGCTGGCCGGCATCACCTATTTGTTTGCCATTGCAAACATCAACGGCACGTTGGCGAAGCTGACGAATTTCGCCGTAAGAGGAGTTCGCGGCAATATCGCGTTGCTCCCTATCGTTTTGTTCATCGTGGCTTTTGCATTGTCCTCTCTCGGACCAGGAGCCATTACGATCTGTGCCATGATGGCAGCGCCATGCATGCTGTTAGCCTCAAAAGCGAAAATACCGGCTTTCTTGATGGCTGTGATGGTGGCCAACGGCACGCAGGCCGGCAATATGTCGCCCATAGCCGTCGCAGGGGTCATCGTGAAGGGGCTAGCGCAGAAAATGAATCTGCCTGACTGGAGTTTTATCCTCTGGATGAACAGCCTTGTCTACTTTTTTGCTATCGGAATCGGTGCTTATCTTCTCTTCGGCGGGTTGAAGTTGTGGAAGCGAAGTGGTCCGGCAGATGCCTCGGCCGTTATGAAAGTTGATGCAGAGCCTTTTACCAGCCAGCAATATCTGACCTTGGCGGGAATTGCCGTTCTGGTCCTCGGGGTGATTTTCTTCAAGGTAGACATAGGCTTTTTTGGATTTCTCATCGGGACGGTTTTAATTCTGCTAAAAGCGGCAGATGAAGAAAAGGTATTCAAGGCCATGCCCTGGGGTGCGATCATGATGGTTACCGGGGTGACGGTACTGATCAGTCTCATGGGCAAAATCGGCGGTATGGCTCTGTTTGCGGACATTATGGCGAAACAGTCCACGCCTTATACCGTTACCTTGGTTGCTGGTTTTTGGTCTGGACTGATCTCTGCGTACGCCAGTACGATTGGCGTCATTTTACCGGCATTTGTGCCGATGGCTCCAGACCTTTTGGCCAAAATCGGGGCCCCGAGCAGCGATCTTTTGGCGCTGCTTTCCAGTATCATCCTCTCCGGACATGTGACCGATGTGAGCCCCCTGTCCACCCTTGGGGCCATTTTCATAGCCAACGCCGCGGAAGACCAGGATAAGAAGAAGTTGTTCAGGAACTTGCTCATTTGGGGCCTGGTCATGACACCTGTTGGCGCCGTCATCTGCTGGTTTTTGTTCACCGTCTTGGGTATTCCATGACGCCGGGCTTCATTCATTATCTAAAAACAGGCGCATGGTAATGGGCCCCCACTTGCAGAAACAGGCTGGGGATAAAAGAGCCTTATGGAACAATAGCGGTTAAATCGCTTGGGGTATTATTCCCCGCCGCTTGCGGCGAATGTATTGGCTAAACTCTAACTTTATACCCCGCTGCTTGCGGCGGGGTAGTTGATTGAAAGGAACCTACTATGGCAAGGGCATTGGAAAATATCAGGGTGGTTGACTTAAGCCATGTGCTGGCAGCGCCGACGTGCACGATGTTTCTGGCGGACCTCGGGGCCGAGGTGATTCACGTTGAACCGCTGCATGGAGATGACGCGCGCGAGTTCGGACCTTTCGCCGGCAGCGGCGGGAAAAACAACTCGGGTTATTTCATCAGCCTCAACCGCAACAAGAAGAGCCTCGCGCTGGACTTAAAACAGGAAAAAGGGAGAAAAATCCTGACGGATCTGATCAAGATATCGGATGTGGTGGTTGAGAACTTCAGGCCCACGACGATGAGGAAGCTGGGCTTCGGGTGGGAAGAACTGCAACGAATCAACCCCAAGATCATTTATGCATCCATCAGCGGATTCGGTCAGGACTCGCTGCCGGGCTATGATGCCCGGCCCTCCTACGACATGGTGGCCCAGGGGTACAGCGGCTTGATGAGCATCACCGGCCCCGAGGGGGGGCCGCCGTGTCGGGTCGGCTCATCCGTGGGGGACATTTTTGCCGGGCATCAGGCGACTATCGCAATAATGGCAGCTCTGTTGCACCGGGAAAAAACCGGCAGAGGGCAGCATTTCGACGGGGCCATGATCGATGGGCTTTTCACCGTGCTGGAGAATGCCGTCGTGCGCTATACGATCAACGGGGAGGTTCCCGGCCCTCTCGGCAGCGCCCACCCATCGATCGCTCCCTTCCAGTCCTTTCCGACCAAGGACGATTCCCATATGATTATACCGCTGGGGAACGACAACTTGTGGAAAAGCTTCTGCAAGCTGATCGGCCGGGAGGATCTGAGCGATCACGCCAAGTTCGCCACCAATCCGTTGAGAACGAAGCACCGGAAGGATCTGGAGCAGATTTTAATCCCGGAGTTCAAGAAAAAAACCAGAGAAGAATGGCTGGAACTGCTGGGGAAGGCCGAGTTGCCCCATTCGCCTGTCAACAACATAAAAGAAATCTGCGAAGATCCGCATATTGCCTATCGGAAAATGCTCGTGGAGGTTGATCAACCGCGCGTCGGCAAGATAAGGATTGTGGGCTCTCCCATCCGCCTTTCGGAAACGCCGGGTGAAGTCTATGCCCCAGCCCCTCTTCTGGGGGAGCATTCTGAACAGGTCTTGCAAGATATTCTCGGCTATACAAAAGCAGAAATTGAACTGCTGAAGACAGAAAACGTGATCAATCGCGAGGTCTAAACCCAATCCCGCCTCTCAATACAACAAACTCGGGAGGGCTCGCAATCCCCCCGAGTTTGTTGTATGTAACAATTTTTACTTGACAAAGGAGCGCCTGTTCTTTTAATAAAAGCCATGCAAAATACAGAAATCAGGCTGAACATCAGACAGAATCTTACGGCTGCCAACCGGGCATCTGGTACGAACTGGTGTTGGCCCGGATAACGGGCCCTAAGGTGTGCCGCTTGTGATCTGTATATAAAGCCGCTAACTTGAGCCCGCTGCGAATTCAGCGGGCTTTGTTGTTTTTAGTAAGATAGAAATTATTTCATGCGTTTTTTACCCCTCAAGGGGGTACTGAAAAAAGTCCCGTTTATCGGGGTTAAGGCAAGGCATAATCTTTTGATAAGGAGGAGACAGAATGAAACCGAAAGCGATTTTACTGCCGGCTGGAGAGATGCCGCGCCAGTGGTACAACATCCAGGCGGATATAAAGCTCAACCCGCCCCTCGGCCCCGACGGCAAACCGATAAGCCCGGATATGCTGTCGCCGGTTTTCCCGATGAACATAATCGAACAGGAGGTCAGCACTCAGCGCTGGATCGATATCCCTGAACCGGTGCTTGACGTTTACAGCATCTGGCGCCCAAGTCCTTTAATAAGGGCAAC
>JAHJTI010000276.1 GCA_018829945.1 Pseudomonadota bacterium
CAGTCTTTCTATTATTATCTAAAGAATCTGGATTCCGGCTTTCGCCGGAATGACGCGATGTTACGATAAAAATACCCGAACACTCTATCTATATTTGAGCATGGCCCGATCAATCTCGCGGTCCGTATCTTTCTTCTTCAGCGATTCCCGCTTGTCGTAGAGCTTCTTGCCTTTGGCCAACCCGAGGACAACCTTGGCCTTGCCCCGCTCGTTAAAATACATCTTGAGGGGAATCAAAGAATACCCTCTTTCCTGGGTCTTGCCAATAAGCTTGAGGATCTCGCGCTTATTGAGCAGCAGTTTGCGCTCCCGAACAGGGTCCGGTGCATCATAGGTGGCGTGGCTGTATGGCGAGATATGCACATGCAGGAGAAAAATCTCTTCGTTTTTGATCCTGGCATAGCCGTCGCGCAGGTTCGCCTTGCCGGCCCGGAGAGACTTCACCTCCGAGCCCAATAATTGCATGCCTGCCTCGACCTCCGACTCAATGGTATAATCGTGATAGGCTTTTTTATTGGTGCAGACAACCTTCACAGCCACATGTTCACCTGCGGATTCGTATCCATAAAACATCAAGAAAAAAACCCTTGCTCCGGAGGAACAAGGGGATTGATACCTACACTATAATACATCCTGCCTGAAAAAGCGAGGGGCGGGCGTTTGCCGCTAATCCGCCCCGGTAACCCGCAAGGCCTCCTCCGGGGTGGTGATGCCGCTTTTCACCTTGCGCCAGGCATCCTCCTTGAGCGTGGTCATGCCCTCCTCCATGGCGGTCTGCCGGATCTCCGTTTCAGAACTGCCGCCGCTGATCTGTTTGCGGATTTTGTCGCTCATCACGAAGATTTCGAAAATGCCGCTCCTCCCAAGATAGCCGGTACCCCGACATTGCTGACACCCCTTGCCCCGCCGTAGCTCTATCTCGCCATCCTCGGTCACCGGCAACCCGAAACCGCGCAGTTCGTCGGCGGACATGCGATACGTTTCGTTGCAATGGGGACAGATCCGCCGGACCAGACGCTGGGCCATGGACCCCAACAGGGTGGAGCCGACCATAAAGGGCTGCACGCCCAGATCCAGCAATCGGCTGATCGAAGCAACGGCATCGTTGGTATGCAGGGTGGAAAATACGAGATGCCCGGTGAGCGCTGCCTGAATGGCATTGACCGCCGTATCCAGATCACGGATCTCACCGATCATGATGATGTCCGGGTCCTGGCGCAGGATATTGCGCAAGATGGTTGAAAAAGTCACATCCAGCAGCGGCTGCACCGGGATCTGGTTGAATTCCTCATGCACCATCTCCACCGGATCCTCCACAGTGACCACATTCTTTTCCGGAGTGGCGATCTGCTTGAGGGTCGAGTACAGGGTGGTGGACTTGCCACTGCCCGTGGGACCGGTAACGAGGAAAATCCCATGGGGCGCGGACATAAAGCTCTGGTACACCCCCAGATCCCGCTCGGAAAAGCCGATTTTTTCCACATCCTGAAAAAGAATCTCCGGATCGAGGATTCGCAGCACCGCCTTTTCGCCAAAGGCCACCGGCACAGTGGATACCCGGATTTCCGCCTCCTGGCCGGAGCGATCCACCTTGATCCGGCCGTCCTGAGGCCGTCTTTTCTCGGCGATATCCAGCCGGGCAAGTGATTTGATCCGGGAAACCACCGCGGCATGGACCACCTTGGGCAGCTTGTAAATGGTATGCAGCACCCCGTCGATGCGCAACCGGACCAGGCTCTGCTCCCGCTTGGGCTCGATATGGATATCGCTGGCTCGCTGCTCAAAGGCATAGTTGAACATATGGTCCACTGCCGAGGTCACATGCTGGTCCGAAGAAGCGGCCTCTTCGGTGGAGGAAATGCGCACATACTGCTCGAGATTGCCCAGATCCACCAAGGGACGAGCCAGATGACTTTCCGCTGCGGTGATGGAGGACTGAAAGCCGAAGAACTCGGCCAAGGTTTTCCGGACATCGCTCTTGGTTGCCAGATACGGCTTGACCGTGAGCTGGTTCGCGCGCTCAATTTCGCCCAACACGGTTTTGTTGTCCGGGTTGCAAATGGCAACCTCAAGCACCCCATTGGCGATGGAAAACGGCAGCAGAAGATGCCTAAAGGCAAAGGTGCGAGGGATGGTCTTGGTTACGGTTTTCAGGTCCAGCTCAAGGGGATCGAGCTTTTTAAACGGCAGCCCAAGATCCTTGGCCACAGCACGAAAAATCAGCTCCTCAGTGAGAACCTGCCCTTTTTTCCCGGGCAACTCCAGGTTCAGCGAAACGATAATATCAACAAAGCTCAGGCTCTCGTCCTGTTCCCTGCCGGTATCCGTCTTGCGCCGGGCGCTGTGCTGCCGAAGCAAAAGCTGACGCTGCTGGGCTTTGCGGTTTTCGACTAAAGAGCGTTGCTCAGAAGAGAGCAACCTGTTCTGCCGGAGCAACTCCAGAATATATTTTTCGTCATTTAGCGTGGTAGTCATTCGGCTGGTTTCCTAAACAAACATCTGGCCAATGTGCCATATGCTCACATTAGCCAGACTCAAAAAACAGTAAAACACCTGTCTGCCACACAAAAAATGGTTGCCCGGAAACAGGTGACTACATTTAGTAATTCGGAACCGGCGCAGGCTGCTCAATTCTAGGTGGTCTGGCCAAAGAGTCCCGACCCAAGGCATACTCCACAAAAATCCTCTTCGTTTCTGTCTGGATATAATATTTCAATGTGAGGACATCTCCCGCTTTTACCCCGGCAAGATTGACTGTGTTTGTGCCAGGATAGTAGATTTTTCCATCATCAAGCGTTACTGTCCGATTCGCCTGAATATTAACAACCTTGCCAGAAACTACCTCGAGTTGCACATTCAAACCAGCAAAAACTGGTGATATCATCATGACAGCCGCCATGAAAACTGCCGACAGACACGACAAGGATCTTTTTCCAATCTTCATTTTCATGCCCCTTTATATTTGTGCCTCATGGCTTGCATTGTTGCCGATTTTCCGTGAATTCCCTTTACGGCAACAGACTGCCGCCCTCACGCCAATAGTACAATTCCAACCCAGACCCACTGCTCGGAATTTCATATCCGGGGTCACCATCCAATTCACCTGGTCCGATAATAGCTCCGCCCATGCTGGCCATGGCCGCGGCATGCCCCTCACGGGTAATAATGGCGAAGCCAGAGGGGATACCATGGATACCCACATACTTTCTGTATCTGTCTGACACATCCAGCGCATCATCAGCAGGATTCAAATTCAATGCAGCCGCACCTGTTGTGTAATCAAGCGCATAACTGAATCCGTTGCCGGAAGGATTACACGCATTACTGTATGCAGGCTGATAGGAAGTAAAATAAAGGATTTTGTAGTAAAGCGTAACCTGACTCAGAATTTTTTCCCCGATATGGTTGTCTCGCGCGTTAATATCCGTAGTAATAAGAGTGGTAGGATAAGTGTAACCCGCGCAATAGGTCGCGTCGCCTTGCTTCGAAAGAATGATGTACCAGCCCTTAGCGTCATTCTCGTGGACCCGTCCTTCTTCTAGAGCATCAGCACTGAGTAGCGTACTGAAGTATTTTGCATCATCAAGCAACA
This sequence comes from Pseudomonadota bacterium, assembly GCA_018829945.1. Classification (GTDB taxonomy): domain Bacteria; phylum Desulfobacterota; class Desulfobulbia; order Desulfobulbales; family Desulfurivibrionaceae; genus Thiovibrio. The sequence goes on from JAHJTI010000276.1 coordinate 3,593, forward strand.
GCCCCTTCAAGGCGAGTTTATCGGTCAAGGGTATGGCCGTCCCCGACCCAAGGTCATCACATGTCACATTCAGAAGATCCTTTTCCGTGTACGGAACACCTGAAACAGCAGCTGTCTTACTCACTGTGCCATACATCAGGTCCGGACAATAAAAACCATAAAGCTGACAGGTAGTCAGGAGTGCTGTCGCGGCGCTATCGAGAACCGGTGGAACATAAAGCGTCGCCGAAACGGATGAATCATCATAGATGCTGTAAAATCGGTCGTTGACCATGGCATATTTGGGATGTTCCCGATCGCCCGTACCAACAAAGAGAGAAGCCAGCCTGTCCGCTCCGACAAACTTCCATGTTTCGAATTGGTAATTACGATAATCGAAATAACTTCCTGCACCACCCCAGGACACCGCAGGAGGATAAAAAATCTTCCGACCCTGATCAACAAGATTGTCTGTCCCGCCGAGTGCGCCACTGACACTGGTACTGCCAGGGTTCCCCTTAAACACCAAGGTGTCCTGCCAAGACGCAGATTTTACCTTCCACTGAGGAGATGAAGCTGTTCCACTGTTCTCAACAACAAACTTGAAGTCCAGCTTAAACATATTTGCATAAATATCGGCAGCATACACGGCAAGCAACACATCAGCCTCGCTTGCTTTGACAGGGTTGCCATCAGAACCTTTATATCTGTACGTTTCCGGACCAACAACCACGGCTGGCGAAGCAGGAAAACAATACTTCATGGCCGCGTTTGTTCCGCCACCGGTGCTGCCGGTGTAAGTAAGACCAGAACGAACCACTGTGAATGTGGCTCCTGAATACGTCACGGAAAATGGCAAAATTTTCCGTGTACCCGTCGCATCGGAAGGATCGGAAACCTCCGTGGCGGGATTATCTATGTCCACCACAAATATTCCACGCCCCTGGGTATCGATTCCAGGATTATAAACGTTGTATTTATCGTCGTTATACACATCCTGTGTTGCATTGGTCTTAAACCACTCACTGTTGTCAGTAACCAAAGAGCCGTCAGCGGAAACAGTTCCAGGAAAACCATCATTATTCACGTCGAGAAATGGCTCGGGGAAATTATCCTCCAGAGGATCGTAACCGCCTGTAAAAATTGCGACATCCCGGTACGTCCGCTGACCAGTACTTGCATTAACCCCGACCTGGATTGTGGCCAACTTCACATCAGACCAGGATTCCTTCAACTCGGAGTTGGTATACTGCCATGCCACCGTCCATTGCGTAGCATCCGGATTAGAGACATCGAGGCACCAATAAGTTCCGCCGCCCCTCCGTTCACCAAAAATAAGATATTTGGGGTTTTTATCACGATGATAAAGGGTTATGGGGCCATCCACTGAATCATAAAGTCCCATCGTGGCCTGAATATTCTGCAAACGCGGCAAAATATCTTCCGGAATGAAGGAAAACACCTCCTGACCTTCCACAATTGTTTTCGTGTTGTCTTGGTCGACAAACACATGCAGCATGCCATCGTTGGCGCCAACTGCAACATAACGCTTCTGCAATGGGAGGTTGGCCTGTGTCGTATCGTAATAATCGAGGACCACCGGACGGGAATGAACAATGGGTCCCAAAGGCCAGTCTTTTAAGGCCAACGGCGCGCCGGTTACAGCATCGGCGTCATGGGTATAACCGTGCACAAAATTCACAAGTTTGTCACGGGTTGCGTTGTCTGCCACGGCCAAATCCACCGCACTTATTGTGTTGCGATCAAATTTGGCCATCGCACCGCCTTTGTATGTATAGATAGGGCGGCTCCAATATGCGGCAGGGGTGCCGCTCTTGCCTGCTTGAAAATATACATTGAGATCATCCAGCATCACATCACCGGCGCCATCTTCCTGTACATCGGCAGCTCCATAGCTGTCATGATCGTTGTTATCCGTATCATTACCCCAATGCCCGTAAGTATTGTCAAGAAATACACCGGAGCTGTCTATGGCCGGATGATTCAATTTGTCATAGATCATCCAGAGGTCGGGCCGATCAGCGCTCCCGTCGCCGAGTTTGAATTTTTTAAGGTTTCCGACCCAATAGGAATTAGCCTTGGGCAAAAAGAGACCCATGTAAAGGTCGTCACCGCTCTGGATCTTATTTACCGCATCCACGGAAACAACAGGAGCGGTAAAAGAAATCGCCCCCGACATTTTCAGAGCCAGGGAGTAAAAGGCTGCAATCAGTTGCTGTTTATTGAAGGCGGTTATGTAGTCGCCGCCGGATTCCCCGGCCGCATCCTCAAGCAGGGGTTGATCAAGGCTGAATCCGATATGGTGGGTCATGACGTTGACAAAAGAGTTGGCCGGGTCGGCAACCACGGTTTTATCCAGCCAACTGTGAGTATACATCCAGTGCGCCACGTCATCGTAGTAGTTTGGCGGCGGCGGGCTGTATTGGGAAGGATCAGCGGTCCAACCGTCCCCATCAAAATCGGAAAAGGCAGCAACATCCGGGATTCTCTGCCACATGGTGTCAACGGACGGATAGCCATCGGTCACAACAATGACATAGTTCTTGCGACACAACAGGTTATTCAGCGCATTTCTCTTGATATAGTACCCTTCTTGAAAAACGTCCTGCAGAGCTTCCCCAAGCGGAGTTCCTCCCCCAGCAGTAACCCCGGCCACATGTCCCGAAATGGCGGCGCGATTTGCATCATCGGTATCGTTGGGGTTAAGAGCCGACATAATCTGGGCGCCATCTCCGTTTTTAAATGTGGCAAAGCCCCAATTCATCCGACCAAGGAATTCACTTATGACATAGAGCAATGCTTCTTTGGCCACATCCAGCCGGCTCTGCATACGATAGGCGCCTGCATCGCCACTCAATTTATCGACATAACGAATTTCGTCAATTTGATAGCCGTAACCGACGGTTGTTGTTTTATTATCCGAAGACATCTTGATGGTAACGGTATCTCCATCAATGACCGGCCCCCAAAATCCGTCCGCATCAGTAAACTCTCCATACGTCGCCTTCAGAGTATCCGTTGCGTCGTAAAGCTTTACGTTATCTTTATTCCGCACATCGTAATAGGAAAAATGCACCTGAATCTTCAGAGCGCCGGACTGTTTGATTGTCGTGGTCAGTTGGTTGTTCAGGTTGGCCGCGTACTTGACATTTCCCACAGGATAATCGATATTTTTAGCCAAAATCAGCCACTCGCTGTTAATGTCCGCCAAGGGGACATCAAATCTATTCCACACCAAACCCGATGCATCTTTCAGGTTATATACAGCCTGCATGTTTATCCAGTTACCGGTCACAAAAAACCAGGTGCTTGCATCACCATCTTCCACAGGATTATTGAAAACGGCAATATCGGTGTCCTCATACCCGCTGAAATGGTAGCCCGGAGCGTTGAGCAGACCGCCAAATCCCTTGTCGACAACCGTGCCGTCATACAAGGTAGAGTAGTCGTGTACCTTGCGCCCCAGCGTAAAGGGCAAGGCGCTCCCGTCTAACAGGATATTCTGGGCAGCATCCAGCGTAATGCGTTGCGTTCCTCCTCCTGCTGCCAAAAGATCGCCACGATCGTCAATAAGAGTAAAGGTGTCAACAATGTTTGCGAAATCCCAGTTCAGGTATGGGCTTCCCGGGTCACCCGCAAAAGTCACCCCATTCTTAACCGCCACCCTGATCGGTCCTTTGATCAGATAGATTTTGTTTTTCGGAAACGGCGTTGGATTGATATTGGGCAAGTTGGTTGGGTCCGTTACCCCGGCAAGGCCCGCCAGATACAAATACATCTTGCCATAGTCGATGTTGTGCTCATACACCCCATATGCCATGGACCCTGAGTTATCCAAAAGGATGTAGCAGTTCTGTTTTGCGTTTACCGCGTAGATATCTGTGTCCCTGGCCTGGCAGACCGACATGGGATCAAAGACAAGGACCACCGCTAGCAATGCGAGAAAAGCCTTTTTTTGTTTCAACAGCAAACCCATAGTCGTCATATCCGATCCTCCGTAAGAAACACGCGCCAAGCTTGGCTCACAACGCAGCCTTCGGACCAACCTTGGTCCCACCCACCTCAATCACCAACGAACCCACATTCCCCTCCATGCTCTGCCCCTCTATCCGAAACATATATCCGGAAAAGGAGGCGGCGTCGTAGCCCTTTGGCGGCACGTCGGCATAGAGGTAGGTCACCAGATAACGGTAGTCAAATTCGTCATCCGCAGCATCACGCAACAGATTCTGCATCGGCCAGGTCTCGGGATCGGTTTGACTGACTGCTGCCGGCGCGGCCGAGGTATCACCGCCGGGGTCAAACTCTGCTTCTGTTGCGGGGACAAGGGGCGTATTCGTCTGGCTGGGGTCCTTCACCTCATAATAAGCTTGCGTGGTAAAACCGACATTGGCCGCCTCAATCGCAACCGAGCCTTCAGAAACATTAAATCCTTTTTCGGCCCGCTGCATGCTGCCCGCTATATCCAGTTCAAGGGTGGATGTCCTGATGGCCCAGATGCCAAACATGGTCAAGGCCAGCAACACGACCATGGCCGCAACCAGGATAAATCCAGCCTCATTGTTCCGGCAAACTCTCTCATCCTTGGATACATCCCGCTGTTTCAGCATCATTTCCCCACGCTTACAGAGCTATATTATTGTATTTAACGGTGGTCATTATGGAGGTTCCCCCGCCCATGGCGGCTGTCCATACCTGATACACCCGGATAATCTTGGAAGGAACCTCTCCGCCAGGGAGAGCATTGTCAAAAACCGCCCAGGCAACCTGATAGGTGTGACTCCCCGCGCTTGCTCCGGCGCCAATAGTTGTCAGGACAGGATTTGCCACCGGACCACTAACCCGATAGACATTGGTCAACATGGGCGACATGGTAGCCAATGTGACCGCATTCAAGCGACGAACCTGCGCATCCGCCATGGCTGCAGCGGCGGTATTCGGGAGCAGGTTAGCAGCGGCATGGGTTTGCTGCAGGTTTGGATCGTTGAAGGGCATTTGCTGAAGTGTTTCCAGGACGGATATTCCCACACCAGTGCCGCTGGTGCGACTGAAGGCGGAAGCATTGGCGCTGACAGCCCTGGTTTGCATAATTACTACGCCAAGAATACCTATGGCCAACACCACCATGGCCACCATGGCCTCGATCAGGGTGAATCCTTTCTCGTTCGCAGGAAAACGCATATCTATAACCCTAAATTTCGGAGTTGTATGGTGACGATGACAAATCGGCGGCGGAAATTATCCCGCACCTCACGTACACCATCGCCATTGGTATCGCCTGGCGTCCAGACTGCGCCGGATGCCGTCCTATACGTGGCATTATCAAAAAATTTTCCATCAGGATCAGGCCGGGCACCACGGGCAAGCAGTGAAACCTGCACCGCCCGGATATCATTGAGGGTTCCCGGAGCGATTGTGGAGGTGCCATCGGCAAGGATATAATTAAACTCCAGAGCATCGATCAACTCGGCCGCCGGCTGCAACCCGCCTCCGGTATTTCTGCCAAGCGTTCCGGGGACGCTCCAATCGGCGCCGACGACACCTCCGTCAGCAATCCCGTTGCCGTCTGCATCGTCGGTAGCTGGCATGCCAAAGGTAATATCCTCGTTAGTGCCTGGTGCTCCGATTATCCCGTCTGCCTCGTTTGTGTTGGGCGCTGCACCTCCTAAATCCGAAGTAAAGCGAAAACTGGTCCTGGTGGCCTGGAGAATTCCGGCTCCGGATTTTTGGGTGGGATCACACCCTGCCATCCGAATTTCCGACAGCAAGCGGAACATGGCAGCCCGGAGGTTCTCCTGGGTTTCCGCTACCTGCTCCTGGACCACATAACTTTTCTGCTGGACAACGTAGGCCGTGTAGATAGCGACCACCAAGATGCCTGATATCGCAACAGCGATCAACATTTCCACCAGAGTAAAACCTGCCTCGCCCAGTCTACGATTCGTTCTCATATTCATTCCTATCAACGCCTGCCTACATTATCGTCAAACCTCACTGCACCGGCGATGGTTACCGTGATCGTTCTGAAGGTTGCCTGGCCGCCGATCAAATCGGCAACCCCATCGCCATTTGCATCGATATTCAGGGTAACCATCCCCATGCCCGTAGGTAAAACCCGGGAGGAAAAACCTATCGCTCCGTTGCCCAGAGGATTCGCGGCAAAATTCTGCGTCCCCAACACCCCTTGCGGAAGTGCAACCGGCTGAACCAACACCTGCTCCGTTCCGTTCAGGCTCCTGTCCCCGGCGACCCCGCCAGCTCCGGCGCCATTATCTACAAAAACTCGAAAAGAAGTGAACGGCGAACCGGGAAGAAACTCCATCACCACATTGGCGTTGCGCCGAACTGCCTCCGCCTTGACCAACTGCAGGTTGGCATATATCTCCCGCCCGGCAGCATTGAGCTGCCTGAAAGGCTGCTGACGGAAGTAGTTGGGAATCGCGATCGCAGCAACAATGCCGATGATCGCGATAACGATCATCAGTTCCACCAGGGTAAATCCTGCCTTGCTTTTGATCTGCGTCCGGTGCATTGTTGCTCCCTCTTTCCCGAAGGCGCCTCACTTTTTAGAGAGACGGTAGTTTATATTTATGCCAAGATCGTGCCACAACAAATTGCTCGCCGATAACCCTGCGCTCATATGTCCGTGAGAAGGCAGTTGCGGAACAGGATGGCATTTCAGAATAGCTATAATGGCGAGAATCAACTGTTAACTTTTTTTATAGCACATCGCCCAACGGAAAGAAAATTGTAAACTTTTTTTACTACAGCCCATATTCCTTCATCTTGCTGAGCAATGACGGATAGCTTATCTCAAGAATCTGACCCGCCTTGGTCTTATTCCCCCCCGTTGCTTCCAGCGCGCGGGCGATCAGCACCTTTTCCAGCTCCCGCTGGCCTTCCTTGAGTGAAAGCGTGGCCATCGCCGCGGCGATGTTCGGCTGCTGCAACTCCGCCAGCCCGGCCAAGCTCTCCGGCAGATGCTCCGGCAGGATCATATTGTCCTCGGCAAGCACTGCGCCACGCTCCAAGGCATTTTCCAGTTCGCGGACATTGCCCGGCCAATGATGGCGCAACAAGATTTTCAAAGAAGCGGGAGCCAGCTCGAGCCTTTCCTTGCCGAATTTGTCGGCGATTCTGCCGAGAAGATGAACACAGAGCGAGGGGATATCCTCAAGCCGCTCGCGCAGCGGCGGAACATGCAGCCGGATGACGTTTAAGCGATAAAACAAATCCTCCCGAAAGCGCCCAGTCTTCACCTCTTCTTCCAGGTCGCGGGAGGTGGCGGCAAGAACCCGCACATCCACAGGTATGGTTCGCGCCCCGCCCACCGGCCGAACTTCCCGTTCCTGCAGAACCCGCAGCAGCTTCACCTGCGCATCAAAGGGGAGTTCGCCGATCTCGTCCAAAAAAAGCGTGCCCCCATCCGCTTCCTGAAATATGCCGTTCCGGTTTTTATCCGCGCCGGTGAACGCCCCTTTCACATAGCCGAACAACTCGCTTTCCAGCAGGCTCTCCGGCATGCCGCCGCAGTTGACGGCCAAAAACGGTTTCCCGGCCCGGCCGCTTTCCCGATGAATGCCCCGCGCCACCAACTCCTTGCCGGTGCCGGACTCACCGGTGACGAGCACCGTGGTGTCGTAACGCGCCGCCTTGACCGCAGTCTTGATGAAACCGAGCATGACAGAGCTTTTGGCCACCAAACCTTCCAGTCCGTACGATCCTTCCAGATCGTCTATCCGGCGGCGCAGCAGTGTGTTTTCCCGACGCAGCTTCAGGTGCTCTCCGGCACGCTCCAGAACAAGAAGCACCTCATCAGCCTTGAAAGGCTTGGTAATAAAGTCGTAGGCCCCTGCTTTCATGGCCTCCACGGCATCTTCGATGGCCGCAAAGGCCGACATCATGACAATGGGCGCATCAACACCCAGCTCTTGTACCTTGGTCAGAAATTCCAACCCATTGAGCTGCGGCATCTTCAGGTCGCACAGGATGAGATCAACTTCCTGCCGGGCCAAGACCTCCAGCCCTTCCTTGCCGTTTTCCGCCAGAATCACAACATAGCCGGCCTTGCCGGTAAGCAGGGAAAGCATATGCCGCATGTTTGCCTCATCATCAATAATCAGCAGCCGCTGTGGTTCTTCCATTTCGCTTTGTTCCTATTGTTGAACACAATTTTCATTCCCGACTGGAGCCTGGGCCGAAAGCGGCAGACTGAACCATATCTCCGTGCCTTGTCCCGGCTGACTGACAACACCCATCTCGCCTCCGAAACCGGCGATGATCCCTGCGGAAACGGAAAGCCCCAGGCCGGTTCCCTTTCCCACCTCCTTGGTGGTGAAAAACGGCTCAAATACCTCGGCCAGATGCTCCGATTCGATCCCTGCTCCGTTATCCCGCACCGTCACCCGCAGGACGGACGTGCCGTTTTTGGCAAGACGATTCTCGCAGAACACCTCAATCCTGCCGCTATTTTCAGCATCAGGCCCGGCAAGGAGTGCATCCTCGGCATTGAGCAGACAGTTGACCAAGACCTGGCGCAGGCCGTCCGGGTCGACCTCCACCAGGTCCTGTTCGGCAGCAAGAGTCGCATTGTAAATAATCCCGCCCTTGCCACGTTCGCGGAACATCTCCACGGTCTGTTGGACCAGTTGCTGCCCATACACCGGTACACGATTGCCCGGCGTTGGCCGGGCGAAATCGAGGAGCTGGCGGATAAGCCGGTTGACCCGGCCCAGTTCCTGCTCGGTTCTGTCCAGAAAATCCTTCCTCTCTCCGGGGTCAAGGGTTTCCTGACGCAGCAGTTCCAGATAACCTTGCATCACCCCGAGGGGATTGCCTATCTCATGGGCAAGCCCGGCCGCCAAGCGCCCGGTGGATGCCTGTTTTTCGGCGCGCACCATTTCCTGACGGGTCTTTTCCAGTTGGGTGTTGGCCTGTTCCAGGGAATGCACTGTGGTCCGCAAATCCTCACGATCCTGTTCCAGTTTGGCCACCATCCGGTGCAGGCTGGACTCCAACCGCCCGAATTCATTGCGACGACGGCCGGAAGAGGGCAAAAACTCATGCTGCGCCGAATAGAGATCCGCCTGTTCGGCAAGGTTCTCCAAGGGTCGCACCACCAGTTTAATGATCCGGAACAACCCCAGCGCCGCCAGAAGCACACCGTTGACAAGCACATACCCCAGGATGGTGATTCCTCCATCCCGCAACCGTGCCTCGATGGGGGCCATGGACCGGATCATGCCGACCGCGCCGGAAGATGTTTCGGCATCAGTCTTGGCCTTGATCGGCCGCACCATGAGCATGATTCCCCCAGGTTGCTCCCGATCTTTCGACGACACCAGCCGACGGTAACTCTCCCCGCTTGCCGCGGCAAGACGCAACCCTTCCTCAAGGGGTTGGGCAAAGCCGCATTGCGGCGAAACCACTACCCTGCCCTCCGCATCCAGCGTTCCAAGACACAAGGCTGCCCCATCCGATGCGGGCAATTCCAGGCCAACTCCGCCACCGCCCTTTTCTGCCCCCGAAAAAACACCTGCGGACATGGCATCCAGCAATAGCTCAGCCTGCTCCCGATCACCCCGAAGGGCATCACGCCGCCAAAGCTGCATGGCAACAAGCTCCACAAGAAGCATGCCTACGATGAGCAGCACAAAAAAGGTAAGGGCGGTTTGTATCTTCAGGCTTCGCACGGGGCATGCTTCCTTAAGTCAGTCACAGAAATACCTTGTGCTTTCTGTCGTCATTCTGGCGGAAGCCGGAATCCAGCGTTTTTTCCTGGTTCCCGGCTTTCGCCGGGAAGACATGCTTTACGTTACATTACAGGAACCCATTTCCGGAACCGTCAAAAAATGACAATCTTTTAAAAAATTGACAATTATCGTCACCCTTGCCTCCCCATCAGCACCCTGCACCTGATGCCGTGAAAAACAGAATAACCTGGTCCAGCATACCAGATTTCTTGATAAAAATATAAATCCCGCAAAAATTCCCCCCACAGAGATAGGGGTTGGCACACGAAATGCAAAACTTGCTTCTGTCTTTTTGTTTTGCTACCATCAAAGAGGCATTTGGGCAACGCTTGATCCATTTCATATCAACACGGAGGAGAACACATGCTGCAGACCTTGAGAAACAAACAATCGGAAAAAGGCTTCACCCTGGTGGAGTTGATGATCGTTGTCGCGATCATCGGCATCCTGGCGGCCATCGCCATCCCGCAGTTCGCGGCCTACCGGACGCGTTCCTTCAACGCCAACGCCAAGGCCCTCAACAAGATGGCGGTCAACAGTCAGGCCGACCTGAACGCCGAGCTCGGTTGTTATGGACATTCTGAACTTGCTGCAGCGATGCTGGTGGACGCAAATGTCGGCGCGGCTCAGTCTGTCTCAAATATTGACCCCCTTCTCGCCATTGGTGCGACAGCTACTGTCGCCGGAGGCAGAATCAGCGGTCTTCATGGTGTTACGCTGAAACAAATGAGCGTTCCCCTGGGGCTGGGTAGCAACATGACCCTTTTTACTTTTGAAGATGTGGCCGCTGCCGGCACTTGCCCCAGCGGTGGATGCAACAACCTGGTTCTCACCCGCGCAGACAAAGGGGATACCGCCTACGGATCTGACTCCGATGCGCCCAATGTTCTGTACAGCGTCACCAATGCTACCTGGGCGAATACTGCTGTCGCAGCGGGCGCTGGCCTGTTGGCGACCCCCCCAGCTGCTTCAACCGCTGGCAACGATCTCAACAATGTAGTTGGCGGCGGTGTCCCCGCTGGAACAGCTGCCGCAAACTGGCAGCAGGTGCAGTAACCACCGCGCATCTTGTGCTTTCTTGCAGCCCCGACCGGTAATTCGGCCGGGGCTGTTTCATTTTCTGCTTCAGAATACCCCCGGAAACGAGCATGACCATTCCCGCCATCGAAATCATCGGCCTCGACAAGTGCTTCGGCTCCGGTCGCAAAAAGAACCAGGCGCTCCACAACCTCTCCCTCACCATTGCCCAGGGCGAGGTGTTCGGCTTTCTCGGTCCCAACGGCGCAGGAAAATCCACAACCATCAAGCTGCTGTTGCGGTTTTTAAAACCGGACAATGGCAGTCTGCACGTCCTGGGTAACACCGTGGGCCATGATGAATTTCGCCATCAGATCGGCTATCTCTCTGAAGTCCCAGTCTTTTACGACCACCTCACTGCCATTGAAACCTTGCTACTCTCCGCTCGGTTGAGCGGCATGACCCGGCAGGTGATTAACCAACGCATCCCCATGTTGCTTGAGCGCATGACCCTGACCGAGGCGACGAATCGTAGAGTGGGTGGGTTTTCCAAGGGCATGAAACAGCGGCTGGGCATGGCCAACGCCCTGATCCACGACCCGGAGGTGTTGATCTTTGACGAGCCCATGAGCGGGTTAGACCCGCTGGGCCGCTATCAGATCAAAAGCCTTATCGCCGAACTGAAACAGGAAGGCAAGACCATCTTCTTCAGCTCCCACATCCTGAGCGACATCGAGGCGTTATGCGACCGCATCGCCGTCATCCACAAAGGGGTCTTGCTCTATAGCGGTGGGCTGGGGGATTTTCTTCGCGGAGGTGGAAGCCTGGAAGAACGGTTTGTCCGAGTAATTGAGGAGGCCGACCATGCATGTGCGTAATATCTGGTTCCTGGCCCTAGCCACCTGCACCGAGGGTATCCGACATAAAGCGCTGTGGGCCATTGTCTGCCTGGCCGTCCTGCTCACCATGGCCAACCTGGGGGTCACCACCCTGTATTCCTGGGATCTGGGCAAAGTCTCCGTGGAATTCGGCCTTTCCGCCGTGGCCTTCACCGGATTGCTCCTGGTCTTTTTCCTGGGCATGAAAATCCTGGCCGACGACCTGGAACGCAGCCGCATCTTCATGCTGCTCTCCCGACCGGTCTCCATCTGGCAGTACCTGACCGGCAAATTTCTGGGGCTGGCCATGATCCTGCTGCTGGCCACCATCATCCTCGGCCTGTCCGCCGCCCTTTCCATGCACTATGTGCTTTGGAAGTATCCCGCCTATGTGCCGCCCAACTTTTCCTGGCTCACCTATGTCATGGCCCTGACCTGCCAGTGGCTAAGCCTGGTGGTGCTGCTGGCAATGAGCGTACTCTGCTTCAGCTTTGCCAGCCACCCCTTTGTCGCCCTGTTGCTGGCGGTTTCCTCCTATCTTGTGGGGCAGAACATGGAATTGCTGCGGCGAGTGGTGGTGGAAAACCCCAAGGCCGGGGTGCTGACCGGCCAGGAAAATCTGGTAGTCGCCCTGTCCTGGATCTTCCCCAACCTCTCCCTTTTTGACAAAAAATATGCAGCCGCCTACGGCATGGCATTCATCGGCCAGGAGTTTATGCTGCTCTGCCTGTACTCCATCTCTTACTCTGCGTTGCTGATCTATCTCTCCACCCTGCTGTTCAAGCGCAAGGAGTTGGCATGAGCAAGCGGCTGACAATCCATCTCTTTGTCGCTCTGGTCCTGATCGGTTTCTATGCGGCCAGTAACAACGCCTTGCTCCAGCAACAAAACACCGCCGGACAAACGGGCCGCTCCAACTCCGGAATCTGGAATCTGCCGCCCGTGGCCTTGCTTGCTGTTGCCGGAGAATTCAAGGGGTTGATGGCCGATTACCTGACCATGGAAGCAGGGGCGCAACTTGGCACCGAATTGGCACGCAAACCCGAGGGGGGATTCCGGGTTGTCAAGAAACAGTACGACTGGCCGAGCATCCACCGAATATTTGTTGCCAGCCAAACCCTGGACCCATCCTTTGCCCAGACCTATATCGTTGCGCAAGGCTGGCTCCCCTGGGAACCGGCCAATATGGTCCCAGAAACCCAGGAGATTGTGAAAATTGCTGCAAAAAATCGCCCTTGGGACTGGCAGCCCTATCATTCCATGGGGTTCAACGCCTACTATTTCCAGAATAGACATGGAGAGGCCGGCAAACTCTTTCTCGAGGCCGCCAAGATTCCCAATGCCCCCCCGTTCCTCCCCATCCTCGGCGCCCGTCTGGCCCAGAAGGGGGGAGAAACCGAAACCGCCATCGTCATCATGAAATCCATGCTTGTCGACAAAAACCCGGAAGAGCCGGGCTATACCGATATGGTTGACCGTCTCCATGCCCTGGAAGGCGTGCTGGTGATCGAACAGGCCGCAAACAGCTACGAAAAGAGCACTGGCCGCAAGCCTTCATCCCTTGCCGAACTTACCGCATCCGGCACACTCGCCGCCATGCCGCCCAACCCATACAATCTCGACTACTGCATGGATGCAGCAGGGGTCATCTACTTTGACAACCCCGACTGCCAAAGTTCCCCACCCGACAAGAGCAACCAACAGCAGCGTTAATGCCCGCCATAGATCTTCTTTCTATGGCCGACCATCAGCACGAGGACCATTACTTTTTCGTCCTGGATTTCGCAGATGAGTCGATACGCCCCAACCCCATACTTCCACCGTCCGAGCAATTCCCTCCGCAACGGTGCCCCATGCCGACGCGGATCTTCTTCCGTGGCGATCTTCTCTCGCAAATACCGCACAATCTCAATCTGTACTTGCCGGTCAAGCTTGGCCAACTGTTTTTTGGCGGCACCCGAGACCTCAATCCGCCAGGCCAAGTTCGCGCTCCAATTCATCGAGAGTATAGGTCCGCTCCTGCCCC
>JAHJTI010000277.1 GCA_018829945.1 Pseudomonadota bacterium
CAGACCGATGGGGTTGTGGCGCCTATCCTTCAAAAGATGGGGGTAGACCCGGCCTTGCTTCGGCAGGAGATGGATGCGCTGCTGACCAAGCTGCCCCAGGTGAGCGGCGGCGGATATACTCAGGTGTACGCCGGGAAGCGGTTTCAGGCCTTGCTGGACCGGGCTTTCAAGGTGGCAGGCGAGATGCAGGACGAATACGTCAGTCTGGAGCATCTGATTCTCGCTGTTCTTGATGACAAGGATTCCTCTGTGGCCCAGGCTTTTAAGCGCAGAGGCGTCAGCCGGGAGGCTTTCTTGCAGGCCCTGGTCGCCATTCGCGGCAACCAGCGGGTCACCGACCCGAACCCTGAGGAAAAGTATCAGGCTCTGGAAAAGTATGCTCGCAACCTCACCGATGTCGCCCGGCAAGGCAAGCTCGACCCGGTTATAGGCCGTGATGACGAGGTGCGCCGAGTTATCCAGGTGCTTTCCAGAAGGACCAAGAACAATCCCGTTCTTATCGGCGAGCCCGGGGTGGGCAAGACCGCCATCGTAGAGGGATTGGCCCAGCGGATCGTTAACGGCGATGTGCCGGAAACCCTGCGCAACAAACAGGTGCTTTCTCTGGATTTGGGCGCACTGGTGGCCGGGGCCAAGTACCGCGGTGAGTTTGAGGACCGGCTCAAGGCGGTTTTGAAAGAGGTGCAGAAACGGGAAGGGGAGGTGATCCTCTTCATCGACGAAATCCACACCTTGGTGGGAGCCGGGGCCGCGGAAGGGGCCATGGACGCCTCCAACATGCTTAAACCCGCTCTGGCTCGTGGCGAACTGCACTGCGTCGGTGCCACCACCCTTAATGAATACCGCAAATACATCGAAAAAGACGCGGCCTTTGAGCGCCGCTTCCAGCAGGTGCTGGTGCAGGAGCCCTCTTTGGACGACACCATCGCCATCCTGCGCGGAATCAAGGAAAAATACGAGGTGCATCACGGGGTGCGGATCAAGGATTCGGCCACCGTTGCGGCGGCGACCCTGTCCAACCGCTATATCACCGACCGGTTTTTACCGGATAAGGCTATCGATCTCATCGACGAGGCGGCTTCCCGGTTGCGCATCGAGATCGATTCCATGCCCACCGAGATTGACGAGGTGGAGCGTAAAAAGATTATGCTGGAGATCGAGCGGGAGGCATTGAAGAAGGAGACCGATGCATCCTCGAAAGAACGGCTTGGCAAAATCGAGGCGGAGCTGGCCGAATTGAACGAAACCCTTACCTCCATGAAAGGTCATTGGACTCTGGAGCGGGATATCATCCAAAAGATCCGTACCGTCAAGAGCGACATCGACGAGGCACGGGTTGCTGAGCAGCAGGCTGAACGGCAGGGAGATCTGAGCAAGGTTGCCGAAATCCGTTACGGAAAGATAGTGGAGTTGGAAAAACAGTTGGCCTCCGAAAATGCCCATCTTGCTGAGATCCAGAAGGATCGGAAGATGTTGAAAGAAGAGGTGGATGAGGAAGATGTGGCCCAGGTGGTGGCCAAATGGACCGGTATTCCCGTAGACCGTTTGCTGGAAGGGGAAAAGGACAAACTGGTTCATGCCGACACCGAACTGGCCAAACGGGTGGTGGGCCAGAAAGAGGCGATCACTGCGGTGGCCAATGCTGTGCGCAGGGCGCGGGCCGGGTTGCAGGACCCCAACCGGCCTCTGGGTTCCTTTATCTTTTTGGGCCCCACCGGCGTAGGCAAGACCGAGCTGGCTCGGAGTCTGGCCCATTTTCTTTTTGACACCGAAAAGGCCATGATCCGTTTGGACATGTCCGAGTACATGGAAAAACATTCCGTCTCCCGGTTGATCGGAGCTCCTCCGGGCTATGTGGGCTACGAGGAGGGCGGCTACCTCACCGAGGCGGTGCGGCGGAGGCCCTACTCGGTCATCCTTTTTGACGAGATCGAAAAGGCGCATCCGGACGTGTTCAATGTGTTGCTCCAGATTCTTGATGACGGCCGGATGACCGACGGCAAGGGCAGGACCGTGGATTTCAAGAACACCATCCTGATCATGACCTCGAACCTCGGCAGTCAGATGATCATGGAAATGGGCGAGAACCGCAGGGCCGAGATGCAGACCCAGATCGACGCCATCCTCCATGCCCAGTTCCGGCCCGAGTTTTTGAACCGGATCGATGAAATCATCATTTTTCACTCTCTGGGCAAGGAGCATCTTGCCCGGATTATCGACATCCAGGTGGCGTTGCTCACCCAGCGGCTGGCCGAGCAGAAGTACAGTGTCAGCCTGACCGAGGCTGCCAAGGAGTACTTGATAGAGGTGGGCTACGACCCGAGTTTTGGCGCCAGGCCGCTCAAACGCGCTATCCAGCGGTATGTTCAGGACGGGATGGCCATGAAGATCCTGGATGGGACCTTTGTTGAGGGAGACACGATTGTCGTGGACCGAGGGGAGGCAGGGCTTACCTTTACCAAGGGATAAAAAAACTGAAACCCGAAGACAAAAGGCCGGCCGGGATTGTGAGTGATCCGGTTGGCCTTTTGTGTTATATGGGCGTGTGACAAGGGCAGGATGGGGTTTGGTTGATTTCGATGAGGGATGGCCAAAATGGCCCTTCGACAGGCTCAGGGTGAACGGAAATTTCTGTATCGTATTTAAATCCGCTCGTGCTGAGCCCTTCGACAAGCTCAGATGAGTCCTGTCGAAGCACCGCTTTTGGAAGGCTTTACTCTGGGATACACCATGAAAAATCAAGAAAATGCGGAACGCATCGTTGAACTGGTCGGGGAGCGGGCGGCCAATATCTTTTCGGCCCGGGGCTATTGCTGTTCCGAGACGGTTATTGTTGTGATCAATCAGGCCTTTTGTGGAGATCTCACTCCCGAAATGGCAGCCCGGCTGGGTTCCGGTTTTTGTCACGGCATGGGAGGAGCAGGATGCACCTGCGGCTCGCTGGCCGGGGCGGAGATTGCCCTGGGTCTTTTTCTCGGGCCGCGCCAAAAAGGGGGCATGAAGACAAAGGAGTTCGAAAAGGTGGCCAAAGAGATGCATGACCGTTTTCGGACTCGCTTTGGCGCCACCTGCTGTCGGATATTGCTCAAGCGGCGCAAGGAGAAAAACGGCGCAACCTGCAAGGAGCTGACCGTGGGCGGGGCCGAGATAGCGGCTGAGTTGATTCTTGCGCAAAAACCGGAACTGGCACCCATGGTTGATCTGGATTTCCTTGCGAAACGAGAATCAAAGGTCGGAGTTTTGGCCAAAAAACTGCTGGGCAGGGAATAGGGCGTCCTGTATGGCTGATGCATTCGTGATAAATAATAAGTTAGACCAGTTAGTCATTCCGGCGAAAGCCGGGAACCAGGGTTTGCTGCGAGCGGCCGAAGAACTGGACCCCGGTTTTCACCGGGGTGACGATTTTTTGCGAGATCTGCATGGATAAGGCGCAATCCCTGAAACTGAAGGGAGTGGAGTTTTCTCCGCCTCTTCTGCTGGCGCCCATGGCCGGGTTGACCCATTCGGCCTTGCGTCGCCTTATCCTGGAGCTTGGGGGAATTGGTCTGCTTTCCACCGAGATGCTCTCCGCCAAGCGGTTGCCCATGGAGAACCCGCAGCTCTCTCCCTATCTTGTCCGTGCCCCGCAGGAAACGCCTCTTTCGTATCAGCTTCTGGTCAGCCGGGTGGAGGAGGTAGCTCCTGCCATTGTCAAGCTCCATGCGTTGCAAGCCGATGCCATTGATCTCAACCTGGGTTGTCCCGCGCCTACCGTCCGGCGCATGGGAGCGGGCAGTCGCCTGATGGAGGAGCCTGCCACGGTCCAGGCCATTGTGGCGGCGGCCAGAAAGCAAACCGACCTGCCTCTCACCGCCAAGATCCGGCTGGGTGAGACTCTGGATGAGCTGAAACTGCGTAATTTCTGTCTGATGCTGGAAGGCGAGGGGGTTGAGCTGGTTTCGGTGCATGCCCGGCTGCGGGGCGAGCCGTTCGTGCGCAAGCCGCGCTGGCTGTGGGTCGGCAAGGTCAAAGGCTGGCTGAACATCCCGGTTGTTGCCAACGGCGGTATTTTTTCGGTGGAAGATGCCAGGAATTGTCTTGCCCAGTCAGGGGCGGACGGGCTGATGATCGGCAGGGCTGCGGCTGTCAGGCCATGGATTTTTGCCGAGATAGCCCAAGCGGTGTATGGTCTTGGTCTGGAGATGCCGAAGGTCGATAAACCGTTGCTCTATCAGCGTTTTATCGAGTTGTTGGAAGAAAGTTTTCTGGAGGAACGGCGGTTGGGCAGGCTCAAGGAGTTTACCCATTATTTTGCCAAGAATTACCCGTTCGGGCATTCCCTGGCTTCGGCTGTGCAATCCAGCGATTCGGTGGCCCAGGCAAAGGAACGGGCTCTCGTCTTTTTTGCGAGAAACGAATCACCCTGCGGGGGTCACTGGTCGGCAAGCAATTCGAAGATCTGATCTTTCATGTCATCGAGGTTTTCCGGTCCCAGATGCAGCTCATGCAGCACCCCGCCGTTGAGTTCGCACCACTCTTCCTGATCCCACTCTCCATCAATGATCCGGTCTACCATGCCGATGGAAAAGCCAAAGGTATAGGCGATGTAATCGGCGATCTTGGTGAGAGCAATGAGCTTGGCCGGCACGGGTCCCAGCCCGGAAAGGTTTGAGGTGTGGTGATGAATGATGGTTTTGCATACCGCATCGGGAAGCGACCAGGTTTTTGCCATCAATCCTCCCACCACGCAATGGTCGGAACCCACCAGGGCGTCTTCTTCCTGGATAATATCGCGTTTATGGCTGAGGGCGGCGTCGATAAAGGAACTGTATTCCGGGCTGCGTTTCAGCAGCATAGGGATGGCGCAATCATGGAACAGACCGGTCATGTAGGCCATGTCCGGGGTGATCTCGTCGGTGCTCAGGATACTCCGCATGGTTTTCGCCAGGGATTCCGCCGCCACCGCTGTGTGCAGGGAATGATCCCAGAAGATTTTGTCCCCCACGGAACCGCCGCCCAGAGCATCCTGCAAGCAAGCGGTGAGGACCACCTTTTTAAAATTCTCCAGCCCCATGAAGGTCAGGGCCTGGACGATGGATTCGCATTTTCTTGCCAGACCGAAAAACGGGGAGTTGATGACGTTGATGACCTTGGCGCTTATCGAAGGATCCTGGGTCACCAGATTGGCGATGCGGGGGAAATCGGGATGCTCGGTGCGCATTTCCTTGTTGATTTCGATGACGATGGTGGGCTGGGCTGGGAGTTTGATCTTGCTGACGATCTTTTTTGCATGATCAAGGCGCTGGGCGTTGAAGTCAATGGTAGTCATAATATTGCGCATTCCTTGCGATTGATGGAGGGAAAGCAGCTGCTGGTAACCGGCCGCTTCCTGTGTCACCGCAATAGTAGCATGTTCAGCAAAGATTTCGCAGAAAAAACGCAAGGAGCAAAAGATGGTTGGCGATGTTCTATGAGAAAACAGAAACGCCCCGATTCGGAGATGATCATTTCTCTGAAGCGGGGCGTTTAGCGTTGGGCTGGCCGATTAGAAGTTAACCCGTACCCCAAAAAGGAGGTTGTGGCTCGCGAAATCTCTTGTTTCGGCATCGAATTTCGCATCCGCAGTGGCGAAGTAGCGGTATTTTGCGTCAAGGGTGACGTTTTTGCTCAGGGCATACCCTACGCCGGCGCCCACTTGATAGGCAAAGACCGTATCATCTACGCTGTACCCATCATCAGTCCATTTAATCTTGGCAAAACCCAGGCCTGCGTTGAGATACGGGGTAAAGGCGCTGCTGTTGGTGAAGTCATAATAGCCGTTGACCAGAAAGGAAAGGGCTGAGATGTCCGCAGTTGAATCCAAGGTTACGCCTAACGCGCTTATTTTGTCTTCAGCGGCTTTCTGATAGGCGACCTCGCCTTCGAGCCGGGTATTGCCGAAATTATAGCCGAGGGCTGCGCCAAGCGCCCAGCCGGTATCGTATGAAGTATTGACGGTTAGTCCGGGAAAGCCGGAAAATGTGCTGTCAGAATCAGTTGGCATGGCAAGGCCGAGATTGCCGCTCACATATGTCCCCACGGTGGCCTCGGCGCTGTAGGCGGGAGAAGAGAGCAAAAGCGCCAGGGCGCAACCGGAAAAAGCTAACATGTTTTTGTTCATGGGTATTCCTTTCTTTTATAGTTCTTGAAAAATGGTTTTGGATAGAGAGTTTCGATATCCATCGTTCTTGGCGGCTTTGTGGGTACCTCCTGTGTGAATTTTGATCAGGGAGAACATTATTTGATTCGCCTAGCAAACAGATACCATAAAGATCCAATTGTGTGGCAGGAAAATATTGGCGAAATCCTTTTTTCTGTGTCCTTGCGACAGAACAATACCTTAGAGACCTTAAGGTCGAGATGATGGTTGCCGGACCCGGCTATTCAGATGGATGTCCTTGGTGCTTTATTACATGTGCGGACGGGTGCGGCGCATCCATTTGTAGCCTTCATGGCTCAGGAAAAGAAGCACGGGAAAGGGCAGCAATATCCAGAGGTCGCCGATGGGCACATGGGCGGTATTGAAAACCTTCTGCACCATTGGCACATTGAGAAGCGCCCAGACCCATATTAGTTCTACCCCCATGGCCGCCAGCATCATGCGGTTGGAGAAAAAACCCACGCTGAAGGCGGAAAATTCCCAACTGCGCATGGTCCAGGCATTGAGAAGCTGGCAGGAAACCGCGCCCAACAGGGTCATGGTCATTGCCTGACGGTGCAGCAACGGGTCGGAAAGCTCCACAACGCCGTACTGCCAGCCGTGCAGGAGCAGGAAGGAGAGAAATGCGGCCATTGCGGCGGTGGCCTCGATGATTCCCAGGAAAAAATAGCCGCGCTTGAACACCTCCCAATCAAGGATTTTCTCGCCTTTTCCCACCGGCGGCCTGGTCATGATGCCCTTTTCCGGCCGTTCGCTGCCCAAGGCTACGCCCGGAAGAATGTCCGTGCCCAGGTCGATGGAAAGGATCTGGATCACTGAAAGGGGCAGGGGGATTTTCAGAAAAAATTGCAGGATGTAGGGCACGATTTCCGGCGCGTTGGAGGCGAGCACATAGGTGACGAATTTCTTGACGTTGAAATAAACATTTCTGCCTTCCTCGATGGCAATGACGATGGAGGAGAAATTATCATCAAGCAGCACCATGTCCGCGGCCTCCTTGGCCACCTCGGTGCCGGAAAGACCCATGGCGATGCCGATGTCCGCTTTTTTCAGAGCTGGGGCATCGTTGACCCCGTCACCGGTCATGGCCACGATTTCACCGTTGTTCTGAAGGGCCGTGGCTATACGCAGTTTCTGGTTGCCTGCCATCCTGGCAAAGAGCGCGGTTTCCGAAGCGAGAATCTGCTCCAGTTCTTCGTCTCGCAACTTTTCCAGTTCAGGGCCGGTAATGACCCGGTCGAAATCCATGCCGATCATCCGGGCAATGGCTGCGGCGGTGCGCGGATTGTCTCCGGTGATCATCATGGTGCGGATCCCGGCGGTTTTGCAGGTGGCTACTGCCGCATGCACTTCGCTGCGGGGCAGATCCATGATGGCAACGAGCCCCAGCAGGGTCAAGTCCTCTTCTTTTTCCTTGGCGGAGCGCGCAATGAGCAAAACGCGAAAGGCCTGGTTCTCGTACGCATCGGCTTTGGCCAGGGTTGCTTGTCGGGCCTCTTCGGTGAGGGGGTGTTCCTTGTCGTCTTTTCCCAGATAAGTAGCACATTTCGGCAGTGTTACCTCCACCGCGCCTTTGGTAAAGAGCCAGGTGGATTCTCCCTCCTGATACACGCTTGACATCATCTTGCGCTCGCTGGTGAAAATGAACTCGCGTATTTTTTTCAGTTCCGTGGCAGTGACTCCCTTTTTCTGGGCGGCCGCGACAATGGCCAGTTCGGTGGGATCGCCCCGCAAATTTTCCTGATCAATGGTGGCGCGGCAGTTGAGCATTCCGGCAGCGAGCAGATCACTGAGGCGGCGCTCGCTGCTTTCATTGCAATGATCGTAAGAAAATTCGCCTGGCGTGCGATACCCTTCTCCTGAAACGGAGACCTCTTCGCCGCCGGAAAGCCAGAGAAACTTGACGGTCATCTCGTTTTTGGTCAGGGTGCCGGTTTTATCGGTGCAGATGACCGTGGCGCTGCCGAGGGTCTCCACGGAGTCGAGGTTCTTGATCAGGGCGTTGCGGCGGGCCATGCGCTGGCTTGCCAAGGATAGAGACAGGCTGATGGTCGGCAGCAACCCTTCCGGCACGTTGGCGACGATCAGGGCAAGGGCAAAAATCGAGGCAAGCATGACTCCCTTGCCGGAGAACAGGCCGAGAGCGAAAAAGACGCAGCCCATGAACAGGGCGATTCCCGTAAAAACGCGGGTAATGTGGATAATTTCGCGCTGCATGGGGGTGAGCGTCTTGCGCACGTTTTTGGTGAGGCTGGCAATATTGCCGAATTCCGTGGCATTGCCGGTGGCGCTCGCGATTGCCACTCCGCTGCCGGAAACGACGGTGGTCCCGGCAAAGACCATGTTCCTTGCGTCCAGAGGCCGTTGTGCCGTGCCCGGTTCGGTGATGCGGGAAGCCGGCGCTGATTCCCCGGTAAGGGATGAGAGGTTGAGATACAGCGAGGTGGCCTCGATAACAACGCCGTCCGCCGCAACTTTGCTTCCCTCTTCCAGAAGCATGATATCTCCGGGAACCAGATTTTCCGCCCTGGCTTGCACCACCTCGTTGTCGCGCTTCAGCGAAACCATGGTCGGGATGAGCTTGAGCAGTTCCTCCATGGCCTTGTCCGCCCGGTATTCCTGCCAGAAAGTGAAGGTGGCGTTGATGATGACCGCGCCGAGGATGGCATACCCCAGAACATCACTGCCTTTTCCCGGGTCATAATGGTCGGCGATAAAGGAGAGGAGGGCGGCCGCCTCCAGCAGAATGGCGAAAAAATTCGTGTACTGGCCCAGATAAGCAAGAAGATAATTTTTTTTTGCCGCCTCTTCCAGAATATTGGGGCCGAATTCGCGCAGACGGCGGGCGACCTGGCTGGAAGTCAGGCCGTCTTCCGAGGTTTTCAGCTGTCGGAGCAGCGAGGGTTTTTCCAGGCGGAAAAGCTGCATCACTCTGCATCCCTGGCATAAAATGCGATAGTGTTTACCGGCGTGTAGCGGAAGATGCGAATAATCGGATCTTCCATGAAAAGCTGGGAAAAAATCGACAATCTTCTCCCGCCGATGATCATCAACTGAAATTTCTGGTGCGCCAGATGGTGCAGAATCTGATCGACTTCGTTTTCGACCAGGCTGTGCTTGATCCGCAAGGGAACATTCATGAGCTTGAAGCCTTTTGTATAGTGGCTGAGGCGATTGTTGATTTTTTGGAAAAGCTCTCTGGTGGCGGCGATGTCCAGCCTGGCCGACCGGCGGTTTTCCGCAGGGCTGACGCTGTAGATCTCGGTTGAGGCGCCAAAGGCCTTGGCCATGGCGCTGACAAAGATGAATTTCTTTACGGAGAGACGGTCTTCCCTGATGGGCAGCAGGATATTTTCCGTGATGAATACGGCATCCATATGCGCCACCCGGACGATGGCCAGGTCGGCCGGCAGGCGAAGGCGGGTGAGCTTTTCGCTGAGCGAATCCTCGAAAAAACGTTTGCGCATTCGGGTGCTGCAAAAAAGGATATCGGCACGGGTTTCCAGCAGATGGGCCTGAATGGCCGGGGCAGGTTCTCCCTTCAGGAAAACCCGTTCGGTTTTCACCTGATATTGTGCGGCTGTCTCTTCGATGGCCGCCATGCTCGATTCCACCTCTTCCTTGCTGTCCGCGGGATTTCCGACGTGGAGCAGACACAGGGTGTAGTCAAGGAATGCGGCGTAGCGCAGGGCATAGAACGCCGCAATGTCCGAGGTGACAAGGCCGTTTACCGCGGCGATGACTTTCATGGGCGTGGCTCTCCTGTTTGCGACCGCAGGCTTCCTTTGGAACGGGAAAATCCGGATGGTCATAGGAAAACAGGCCTGATCGACAGGTATCAGGCCGGGGGAGTCGCCAAGAGTCAGGACTAAACTAGAAAGATATTCTTGAGTCCGGTGGTGATGAATTCCACGGCAATGGCTGCCAGGATAAGGCCCATGATCCGGGTGATGATGTTGATCCCGGTTCTGCCGAGCTTTTTGGCGATGTAGGGTGCTGCGAGCAGGGAAAGATAGATGGCCAGACCGATGAGGAGAATTCCTGCGCTGGTAATCAGATAGGCGGAAATCCCTTTTGCCTTGTAGGCGTAAACGATAACCGTGCTTATGGCGCCCGGCCCGGAGAGCAGGGGGATGGCCAGCGGCACGACGGCGATGGTTTCTCGGTCCGCGGTTTCCTCGGCCTCGTCGCTGGTGTGCGCGGCCCGGCTTGTCCTGGCCTGGAGCATGGAGATGGACATGAGCAAAAGAAGGATGCCGCCGCCTACCCGAAAGGAATCAACGGAGATTCCGAAAAATCGGAGGATGAATTCGCCGCTGATCAGGGTCACCAGCAGAATGGCCACCACCGCCACCGGAGTGATCCGGACGATTCGGGCGCGATCCTCCGCACGGTATTCGTCGGTGAGGCTGATATAGATGGGGATGGCGCCGATGGGGTTGACGATGGCGAAAAGGGAGATGATGAATTTTATGTGTTCGGAAGAATCCAGCATGGTGTTCAGCCCTGTGCGGAGAGTGGTCGGCAGGTTTTTCCGCTAAGAAAGCCGGGATGCTTTTTTATATTGTATAGGGGAAAGTGTGTGAGTGCAAACAGGGAGATGGGGTGCGGGAAAAAAGAGGGGTAAAAGTTTGTGGGGAATTCAGGGGAAGATGACAACGATCTTGTTCTTTGCCCTCCCTCTCTTTCTTCTTTTGCGTGCCCAAAAGAAGAAACAAGAAAAGGGCACCCCAGCCAGTCCTGGCCCTGCGGGCTTCCCTTGCTTCTCGACGATGGCGGGACGCAAAAAAACTCGGGCTTTGCCCTCAGACAGTTTTTGCGTCTTTTCCCGCCCCCGCCCCCGTCTGCGAGGCCAGGCAGGACAAATGGGGAACTCCCATTTGCACGCAAAAGAAGAAAGAAAGAGCAACGGAAAAAGGCTCGCAATCTTCCCATGGAAATCCCGGATGAATCAAAAAAAAGAGGAGGCAGGGAATAAAAAAAGGGCCCTCGCTTTCGCGCAGGCCCTTGGGTGGTCAAACGTTGGTGTTGCGATCTTTACAGCGGTTCCACGTTGGCTGCTGCAGGGCCCTTCTGGCCGTCTACAATTTCGAAGCGGACGCGTTCACCTTCCTGCAAGGTTTTGAAGCCGTTCTTGTTGATCGCAGAGTAATGCACAAAAACATCCTTGCCATTATCCTGTGCGATAAAACCAAAGCCCTTTGATTCGTTAAACCACTTCACTGTGCCTTCAAACATGATATCCCTCCGTTCCTTGCTTGAAACCCTAACTTGAAACCCGCAGTATTTTCAGCCCGCTAATAAAAATACCGCACAACCATCTCCGGGTTTGTGCGGTAAACTTTTAAACAAAGCTAAAAAACTACTGCACATTGCTCACTAAATTTTTTGATACCAAAAAGGATTTGGAATAGCAAATAAATTATTTGGGGCTGATAATGGACTTTTTTGCAGCCAGGAGCAGGGTTGTATGCTTTTCCGGAACAAAGGGGGCAAGATCGTAGCCGCCATAGGCCGCTTCGATGTGAAAGCCTTGGGCGGCGAGAATCTCCTGCCATTGCGCAAATTCGTGACCAAGGATGTGATAGGTGTATTGCCAATCCTCGTTGGGTTGATCCTTTCTGAAGCGCAAGCGGTATTGTTCCGTGATTTCCACCAGGCATGACTGCGGGATCGTGCTTTTCAGGATTTCTTTTATTACCTTCGACCCGTCCGGCAGGTCGAAGATCTGGAACTGGAAGCGTTTTTTCCCTTTCAGGGCACGGAGTTCCCGATCCGGGATATAGATCTGCAGAAGCAGGATGCCGTTTTCGGTTAAAAGATGATGGGATTGGCTCAGGCAGGCGCGCAGGTCTTCAGGCCTGGTCAGGAGGTTCAGGGTATTGTAGGGGGCGATGATCGCGGAAAAGGTGGTGCGAAAGGCCAGGGCCGTCATATCCATGCCGGCATAATGGGGCGCAGACGCGGCTGGGTTGATTTTCGCGGCGGCAAGCATGGGAAAGGAAAGATCGATTCCAATCAGCCGGTATCCTTCCGCGGCCAGGGGACGGCTTATCCGGCCGCTGCCGCAGCCCAGTTCGAGAATGGTGCAGGCCTGGGTGGGCAGATGTTTGCGGTAAAAGGGGAGATCTTCGAGGAAATTCCCCAGTTCCAGATCGTACAGGGAGGTGTACCGCGCATGTTCGTAAATGCGATCGGTGCGGATCTTTTCGGTCATGATGTTTCGGCTTACAGAGCGGCCGAGCCCGGGGTGCGCGGAAAAGGAATTACCTCGCGGATGTTGGCCATGCCGGTGACAAACTGGATCAGACGTTCAAAACCCAGGCCGAAACCGGCGTGGGGCGCAGTACCGTAGCGGCGCAGATCCAGGTACCATTCATAGTCCTTCTGGTCGAGGCCCATTTCTTCCAGGCGCTTGATCAGCCTGTCGTAGCGCTCTTCCCGCTGACTGCCCCCGATGATCTCGCCGATGCCCGGCACCAGAATATCCATGGCCGCCACGGTGGTGTTGTCGTCATTGCCCCGCATGTAGAAAGGCTTGATGGACTTTGGATAGTCGGTGACGATGAGGGGGCGTTTAAAGACCTCCTCACAGAGATAGCGTTCGTGTTCGGACTGCAGGTCCGCACCCCAGGCTACCGGAAAACTGAATTCCTTGCCGCAGCTGGTGAGGAGCTCGATAGCCTCGGTGTAGGTGATCCGGGCGAAATCCTGCTCCAGCACCGCAGCCAATCTTGCCTTGAGGCCTTTGTCCACGAAATTGTTGAAGAGCTCGATCTCGTCCGGGCAATGATCCAGAACATACCGGACCAGATATTTGATGAACGCTTCCGCCACCTGCATGTCCTGGGCAAGATCGCAGAAAGCCATCTCCGGTTCGATCATCCAGAATTCGGCCAGATGCCTGCTGGTGTTGGAGTTTTCCGCCCGGAAGGTGGGGCCGAAGGTATAGACATTGCCCAGGCCCAGGCAGTAAATCTCCGCCTCAAGCTGGCCGCTCACCGTGAGACTTGCCTGGCGGCCGAAAAAATCCGCGCTGAAATCAGGGCGACCATCCTTGCGGGGAACGTTGTTCAGGTCAAGGGTGGTGACGGTGAACATCTCTCCTGCACCCTCGCAGTCGCTGGTGGTGATGATCGGAGTGTGGATGTACTGAAAGCCCTGCTCCTGAAAAAACCGGTGCACTGCAAAAGAGAGGGCGCTCCGTACTCGGGCCACGGCGCCAAGGCTGTTGGTGCGCGGGCGCAGATGCATGATTTCCCGCAGAAATTCAAAGGAATGCCTTTTTTTCTGCAGAGGGTAGGTTTCCGGATCGGCCCAGCCGTAGACCTCGACCTCATCGGCTTTGAGTTCTACGGTCTGCCCTTTGGCCGGTGAGGCTGCAAGTCGGCCCTTGATCCGCACCGAGCACCCGGTGGTGAGGCGGAGAATATCTTCCTGATAGCGGGGCAGATTGTCCTCGGCAATGATCTGGAGGTTGGCCAGACAGGAGCCGTCATTGACCTCGAGAAAGGAAAAACCCTTGCTGTCGCGGCGGGTACGGATCCAGCCTTTGACTTCCACGGTCTGGCCGACGGGCTGTTCTTTAAGGATATGGGAGATACGCAAATAATGGCTCATGGCGGTAATATCCGGCTGGTGTGCTTAAGAATCCTTGAGAATTTTTCAAAGTATTAATAAATAATGGTTCTTGGCAATACATTTTTCCAGGTACAAGGAAATACTAAAGAATAGAAATCAGTGTTGTCCGGCTAATGTGCCGTATTGTCCGGCCGAGGACGCATTGCAGAAAAAAGGAGAAAACGATGAGCGAAAAACTGTACCGCCTGGCGCCGGAACAATGCGCCCTGCTGGTGGTGGATATCCAGGATCGGATGATGCAGGCCATTCCGGCCAGGGAAGAAGTGGTGAAAAATTCGGCGCTGCTCATGAAAGCGGCCAATATCCTTCAGGTTCCCATGCTTGCCACCACCCAGTATGCGGCGCGGATCGGCGCGCTGCTTCCGGAGATTGAAGCCGAGCTGGGCGGGGTTGTCCCGCTTGATAAGCTGGAATTCGGTTGTTTTAATAATTCGGTCATTGCCGAAGCAGCGAAAAAATTGCCCAGAGAGGTCAACACCATCGTGGTCTGCGGAGTGGAAACCCATATCTGCATCTACCAGACAGTGCTGGGCGGGCTCTTGCAGGGCTATCGGATGTGGGTGCCCGCCGATGCGGTGTCTTCGCGGGTGGAAAAGAACTATCAGACCGGTCTTGCCAGGATCAGCGAGATAGGCGGGGTTGTCGCCAATACGGAAATGATTATCTACGAATGGCTGCACCAGGCCGGTACACCGGCGTTCAAGGCCATTCTTCCTTTTATTAAATGAGGGCGGGGTCGGGTGTTTTCAGGCTGTGCCCTTTCCTTTTTTTACTTAAAAATCATCCATTTCTCTATGGGGTATTGCGTCTTTTGTCAAAAAATAGGTAGAACAGTAGAAATGGTCTGTTTGGCTCGGCTTTTAAAGAACAGGGGAAGGACGCAGCATGATCAAACACGAGGATTTCTGCGAGGAGCGGCGTCAGGAAGAACGGTTTGCCAAAAATCTGTATGTCCGTTTCACAAGGCTTGAAGATCTTATGTCCGGTGTCCCATATCGGGACGGGCAATTGCTGGATATCAGCGGGGGCGGCCTGTGTCTTTTGGCGGAAGAAGCCCTGCCTTTGGGCAGTCAACTGGTGATGGTTCTGGAATTCCCCGGATGGCATGCGACAACGGACGGCAGATGGATCGCCACCAAGGTGGAGGAAGATGTCGGAGTTTTAAGGGTGGTGGGTATGGTCTCCTGGGTGGCGGTCAGCCGGGACAGGCCGGATCAGTATGAAACAGGGGTCTCTTTTTCCGGGATGGTCTCAGCCTGAGAAAGTTATCTGCAGGGAACACGTAAAATATTCAAGAAAATTGGCAAGTTGCCGATGCGATAGACGTACGCCCCCTTGTGGGCCGGTCGGAAAGCAAGCAGAAGAACAGCAGCGGGAGGCTGATCATGTCCATAGCGGGAAAGTCGGAAGTTAATCTTGAGATAAGCGCCGGATTTTTTCGGATATCCACGGATACTGTGGTGTACAACATCACCGTCCTTGGAGGCCAGGAGAGCGGGGCAACCCAGGTGGTGCGGAATATTCTGGCCGAGGAAAGACAGCCGGTTCCCGTTCTTGCCCAGCCCGAGCCGGAAGCCGGAGGGATGGATTTTCCGCCACCGCCCGGGGCGGCGGGAGGCGATGATTACTACAAAAAAGTATCCAACGATATATTTAACGATATCGGTAAACTGGCCAAGAGCCTCAGTTCGACCATGGGAGAAATCCCCCTGGAAGACCGGCGCATGAAACGGGTGGAACTCGATGAGGCCGGAGAAAAAATAGAGGATGCCAAGAACCAGCTGCACGACATCGTTTCCATGACGGAAAGAGCCACCATGGAGATCATGGACCAGGTGGAAAAGGTTCAGAGCCAGACCGATGGCGTCAAAGAGTTGCTGCTTTCCCTCAAAACCCATCAGGCTTTTCAGGCTGAAATGATTGCAAACGGAAAGGAGGGCGCGCAGTCTGCCGCCGTAACCCTGCAAAATCTTCAGGAAAAGATAGGCCAGGCCAATGCGTTGATTGCCGACTTACAGGAAAGTGGTGGTGGCCAGGCCGAAGAAGTGCTCGATCTGGCAGAGGCAGTGCCGGAAATGGTCAAGCGGACCCGCTATCTGTTTGCGCTTGATACGATTTTTCAGACCATGTATGAGCTGTGTACCAACGAAACAGTGAAGACCCATATTACCGGGGCCCGCAAAAAAGCCGAGGAGTTTTTCGACCAGAACAGCTTTGTCGAGGCCATGGGAGAAAAGATCAAGGATCTCGAGCCGGACAGCGACAACTTTTTTACCATTCCCTTGAGCGATGTCCTGTCTGCCCTGCTGACTTCCTGTTCCGACCAAAAGACCCAGAATCTCCTGAAAAAAATGGATCTCAATCAGGCAGAAATCTTTCTGGATCAGAGTCTGCCTCTGGAGGTTCCGCCCACCGAGGAGATCGAGGAAGCCGCTGAGCCTGCTGCCGCTCCAGCCCAGCCTGAGGCGGGTGCTTCCGCTCCGGTCGCTGCGCAGGGGGATGACCCGAGGGTTGCCGAACTCGGCTCCATGCTGGCGGAAAGTCTTGCCCTGGCCGGAGAATTGACGGAAAACCTGGAGCAGATGCAATCCGGGCAGGCTCCCGGCATGAGCAAGATGACCATTGAAGACCAGAACGAGATCTTTCAGAAGATTGAAGACGCCTTTAATGTGGCCTCCGCCATTACCGAAGATATCTCGCGGATCACTGAAGCCTTGAGTTTTCAGGATCTTTCCGGTCAGCAGATTCTGAAGATCATCAAACTGCTCACCGATTTCCAGGTACAGCTCCTGGCCATTGTGGTTTCCTTTGGTTCCCAGTTGAAAATCAAGGAGAAGA
Source organism: Pseudomonadota bacterium (assembly GCA_018829945.1). Taxonomy (GTDB): domain Bacteria; phylum Desulfobacterota; class Desulfobulbia; order Desulfobulbales; family Desulfurivibrionaceae; genus Thiovibrio. The sequence continues at coordinate 16,658 of JAHJTI010000277.1, forward strand.
ATGCCACGATCACCGCAGAGGAGAGTAAGGTCATCGCCCAGGAGGACGTGGATAAATATCTTAACTCCATGACCACCGGGGAGGTTGGCGGTGAGGGATCCCTGGATCAGGATGCGGTGAATGATCTCTTGCAGGGTTTGGGTTTTTAAGAAAAGTAGAGAGAAGCGAGATGAAAAAAAGGCCGGCCCGATGGGGTCGGCCTTTTTTCTTTCTGATTACCATCGAACTTCCGCCGGTATATGGGTTCCATGGCAACACCTTGCCAAAGTGTTGCACTTCGTTTGTGAAATTAGAGAATCCAGAGAAATTAACTCCCTTGCCTGGATTCCGGCTTTCGCCGGAATGACGGGAGAAAACCGGCTGAAGATCAGTGGTTATCAGGTTTTTGTTTGAGAAAATGGGGCAAGTTATGAAGAAGCCGGCAACTGCCGCCAGGTTTGTTTGCCAGGCCGCAGCCGGGCTTTCCTCGTTTACGATTGACAGCGGAAAGGCTATTATCTCATGATGGTGGTAGGATATTGTGCGGTACGGCAAAATTTCCGCCGGCTGGTTCTCTCAACAGATTACGATTGTCTACGGTGCAGATTTGGCTTCCAACCGACTCCCTGAAAATGATGAAGAAAAATGCCGGTTCGAGACGCATCGCAAAGGTGACGGCCTGCTGGAGATTTCTTTTGTCGGCCGTTGGTGTCTGGATCAGAATCTGCCCGCAGCCGCAGTGATCCTTGCCGAGAAGGAAGAAGGAATCCGCAGCCTCTCCTTTAACACCTCGCAACTCACAGACTGGGACACAGGGTTTCTCGCCATTCTCAGGGCGTTGTTCGTGCTGAGCGGTGAACGGGACGTCAGTATCGACCAGGAAGGCTTGCCCAAGGGGGTGCGCCATCTTTTGGCCATGGCTTCTGCCGTCCCCGGCCAAGAGGCTGGCAAGCGGGGCGGCGGTAAGCAGAATTTTGTCTCCCGGATCGGCGCGGCAACGATTGATTTTTTTAGTGGCGCTCCCGAGATGCTCCGTTTTCTCGGTGAGATTACCGCCTCTTTTGGACGATTGCTCACCGGGCGGGCGCGGTTTCGTTTCAGCGATCTCTGGTGGGAGATTGAAGAGGTCGGGCCTCGAGCCCTGGTCATCGTTTCGGTGATCAGCTTTCTTGTCGGCCTCATTCTTGCTTATCTGGGGGCGGATCAGCTTCGTCTGGTCGGAGCCCAGATCTTTATTGCCGACCTGGTGGCCATTGGCATGGTGCGCGAGGTGGGGGCGCTTATGACCGGGATCATCATCGCCGGGCGAACCGGCGCGGCGTTTGCGGCCCAGCTTGGGACCATGCAGGTCAACGAGGAGATCGACGCTTTCAAAAGTCTGGGCATCTCGCCCATTGATTTTCTGGTTTTACCGCGGATGCTGGCCTTGATGCTGATGGTGCCGCTTCTCACCCTGTACGCAGGTTTTGTCGGGATGTTCGCCGGGGCGCTGGTTTCGGTCACCATCTTTGATGTCGGGATGTTTGAGTATTATACGGAAACCTTGCGGGCCTTGGAGGTGAAGCATTTTCTGGTGGGGCTTTCAAAGGGCAGCGTCTACGGGGCCATGGTCGCCTATGCCGGGTGTCTGCGCGGGATGCAGTGCGGCAGAAGCGCCGAATCCGTCGGGGAAGCGGCAACCTCGGCGGTGGTGACCGGCATTTTGTTGATCACCATTGTGGCCTCCATCATGACTATCATTTTTTATCGGCTGGGGATTTAGCATGTGTAGCTTGACGCAATGGAGGATAATTCCCTCCCCCCTGGCGGGGGAGGGTCAGGGAGAGGGGGAGCTTGCCACTATCTCAAATGTTGCAGTTTTCCTCACCCCCACCCGCCAAGGGATGGGCGTCTTTTCAAAACAATACGAGTTGCAAGGTGCTCATTCATGAATACCGCACCCCACATCGAGGTCCGCGACGTGACCATGGCGTATGGCGATTTCGTCATCCAGCGCGATCTCAATTTTGTGATCAACAGGGGGGATATCTTTGTCATTATGGGCGGGAGCGGCTGCGGCAAGACCACTGTGATGCGCGCCCTGATCGGCTTGCAGCGTCCGGCCAAGGGCGCGGTTTTTTATGGCGGCGAGGATTTCTGGAATGTTGAACATGAGGAACAGGAGCGGCTCAAGCGGCGGCTCGGTATCATGTTTCAGGGCGGCGCCCTGTGGAGTTCGATGACTCTGGGGGAAAATATCGCTCTGCCCCTGAAAGAATACACCGATCTTTCACCCCGCCAGCTTGCCGAGATCGTTTCCTTTAAGCTGGCGTTGGTGGGGCTGACAGGTTTTGAGGATTTTTATCCTTCCGAACTGAGCGGCGGTATGAAGAAACGGGCGGCCCTGGCCCGCGCCATGGCCCTTGACCCGGATATTCTGGTGATCGACGAACCTTCTTCCGGTCTCGATCCGCCCACGGCCCGTCATCTTGACGATCTGATTATCGAATTGCGCGACAGCCTGGAGACAACTATTGTGGTGATATCCCATGATCTGGCCAGTATTCTTGCCATCGGCAGCAACTCGATTTTTCTGGACACCGAGACCCGCACCATGATCAACTCCGGCAAACCCAAGGATGCGGTTGCTTCCGGAGATCCAAAAGTGCGTCATTTTCTGACCAGGGGGGAGGAATGAACGGTTTGAGTAAGAAAATGGAAGAGAACTGTTCAGCAGCACTACAGATGCTAGGAAGAGGTCTGCGAAGTGTGCTGTGGCACCTGAGCAGGCCGATGACAGCTAAGCGAGCACAGAGCGAGACTGCGACTCAGATGTGGTGCTGCTGGACAGTTGTCAGGGGGGCGGAATGAGCAGGCAGGCAAATCCCACGCTTATCGGAGCATTTGTGCTTGGCGCCATCATCCTCGGGGCGGTGACTGTCCTGCGTCTGGCCGGGGGGCAATGGTTTCAGGAGCGGCGTCAGCATCTGCTCTTTTTTGAAGGAGCTGCCCAGGGGTTGCAGGTCGGCTCGCCGGTGGTCTTCCTCGGGGTCAAGGTGGGCACGGTCAAGCGCATCCAGCTCGGGCTTGATGCGGAAAGCCGCCGATTCATGGTGCCGGTCACCATTGAGGTCGAACCCAACATTGCCCAGACCCGCGTTGGCGAACAGGTTGATCTTCAGGATAGGGACACCATCCGGCAGCTGGTGGAACGGGGCTTGCGCGCCCAGCTCAAGGTGCAGAGTCTGCTCACCGGCCAGTTGTACATCGATCTTGATTTTCATCCGGAAAAACCGGCCCGCTTTATTTCAACCGATTCCGGGGTGAGCGAAATTCCCACCATTCCCACGGCGGTGGAAGAATTTGCCTCCAAGTTCGAAGGGTTTCCCATGGATGCCTTTCTTACCGATCTTGCCGCAATCAGCAAGTCGCTCAACAAAATCCTTTCCTCGGAAGAAACCAAGAAGATTCCGGTGCGGCTGGAAGCGACGCTGTCGCATCTGCAATCACTGAGTGCCAAAGTCGACAGGAATAGCGAGCCTGTGCTGGCCGAGATGCGTCAGGCGCTTGAAGCGGTCCGGGCTGCGATGGTCAAGGTCGGCGGAGTGGCTGAGGCCGGTTCCCCCATGGCTGCGAGTCTGGGCAAAGCCGGCGAGGAACTGGCCAAGACGGCGCAGGCGTTGCAGGGGCTGGCCAGGGAGGAATCGCCCACAGTGCAGCATCTCAATACCGCGCTTCAGGAGCTTACCCGTACGGCCCGCGCCCTGCGGCTTTTGGCGGAAACACTGGAGCTGCAACCGGCGGCTGTTGTGCAGGGAAAACGTCTCGAAGAGGAGAGAAAATGAAAAATATACATTGCATGCGGATGGCTGCCGCCCTCTTTGTTTTTCTGGCCTGTGGGCTGATTTCGGGGTGTGCTCCTGCAGTGCCGGTTCATTATTATCAACTCACTGCTCTGGACGTGTCCAGTAATGCCTCTGCTACTCCTGAAG
>JAHJTI010000278.1 GCA_018829945.1 Pseudomonadota bacterium
AAAATCATTGGTGAAATCAGTACCGTTCACGGTGAGCCTGTCGAACCGCGCTTTCAAAAGGTTATTGGACTTCGACAGGCTCAGTCCGAACGGTTTTACGGAATACATGTCATCCCGGCGAAAGCCGGGATCCAGAAAAAAAAGTGGATCGGAGTATCTCTCCTCCCGCTTGCCTCTGGCTTTCGCCGGAATGACGGCAGAAAATACAAGATGTTGTTTGTAACCGGTTGCTGGTGGAACGATCCACTGGACATATGAGGTGACAGCCATGGAACATGTGAAAGGCTTGGTGGACAGCACCCTGCGCGAGGGCAGCCAGACAGTGGGCGTTGCTTTCACCCTGGAGCAGAAGGTCTCCATTGCCCGATATCTTGCCCGGGTGGGGGTCGAAGAGGTGGAGGTGGGAATCGCCTCGCCGCTGGACACAGAGCTTGTCGAGCTCGTGGACCGCTGCCGGAAAGAGGCGGGGGTGAAACGGTTGTCCCTCTGGTGCCGCTGCCAGGAGGATGATCTTGCCTGCGCCCTGCGCTTGGCTCCGGATGTGCTTTCCCTCTCCATCCCGGTTTCCGATCTTCATATCGCAGTAAAGCTCGGGTTGGACCGTGCGGCTGTGCTTAGACTCGTGGCCAAGATGGTTGCCAGGGCAAAGGCTGCGGCGGGCTATGTTTCCTTGGGGCTTGAGGATGCGACCCGGGCTGAATCCGCTTTCCTGCGCGAGATCGTTGCTGTTGCCTGTGCAAACGGCGCGGACCGCATCCGCATTGCCGACACGGTGGGCGTGGCAACCCCCGGCTCCATTGCGGCCCTGGTCCGCGAGCTGAAGACATTCAAGGTGGAGATCGGCGTGCACATGCACAACGATTTCGGCATGGCCACGGCCAATGCAATTGCTGCCCTGGAAGCAGGAGCCCATTGGGCGGATGTTACCGTTCTGGGCATGGGCGAGCGGGCCGGGAACAGCCGTTTGGAAGAGGTGGCAGGCTATCTGGCCCTGCAGGGCGCCAGACCCTATGCCACCCCGCTGTTCCGGCCGCTTGCCCTGTTGGCCGGGGAATGCGCGGGCAGAAGCATCGCCCCCCATCATCCCGTGGTCGGCACGGATATCTTTGCCTGCGAAACCGGGCTGCATCTCGCCGGGCTTGCCCGGAACCCGACCACCTATGAGCCCTATGCCCCGGGCCTGGTCGGGGCGGAACGGAAACTCATCTACGGCACCAAAATCGGTCGGCGGGGAATGGTTGAGCGTTTGCACCAGTTGGGGGTGCAGGTGCAGGAGGCGCAGGTGGGGAAGTTGGCGGATTCCTTTCGGAGTCAGTGCAGAATTTTAGGCAGGCCGCTCCATGATCCGGAGGTGTTGCGTCTGGTTGCCGAACAGGGGGTGTGATCTTTGCGGCCTGTGTTCTGACACTGCAAGCTGGTCGGTTGTTGTTTGCGTTCAACAACAATGACAGGCTACTGCGCCCAAGGCCTTGCCCGAAAGGCTGCAAACCGCTCTCGCAGTCAGCTTGATCGTATTGCCGGCGGTTTGTTAGTAACCGGTGAATAAAAAATCGAGCGCGGCAATAATTTCATTTCTGTAGTCATTCAGAGAGGCTACTTTTTCTCCCAATATCCGTGTTGGAACACCTGCCAGTTCCGATGTAGACATCACCACTTTTGTCTTTTTGATCGTAAATACCGGATTGAGATGCTTTGCCGCTTTTCCCATAACTGAAAAAGGTATCAGGGGGACCACTACATGGGTTGCAAGGTCTTCGAGCAAATCGGCTTGAATATCAAGCAAATAGGGCACAATTTTTTTAGTGTCCGGGTTTGTGTTTGCATATACGTCAAATTGTGCCACTAGAACCGCCTCAATCCGTCGCTAAAAACACCATTTTTTTCAATGCGGGAGTTGTAGGTTTCGATGGCTTCATGATTTTCTTCAAGCCATTTGCGGGATTGTTCTTCGCGAAGCATTTCGGCAAGGCGTTGTTCAAGAGTTTGAGAAAGGTTGATGTGATTTTCTTTTGCCAATCGAAGTAATTCGCTGTTAATGCTGAGATTCGTTGATTTTTTGGGAGCGTCCAGCTTGGATAGTATTGTTTGCATTGTTGTCTCCGTATGCGCATAACTAATGCGCATATTATATCAACATATTGTGTGGACGGCAAAGATAAAATGGATGATTTTTTAATTGCCGTTAACGACACGGGTAACCTGACCGCGCAGCGCCGCCGCCGTTCCCGCGGTCAGGTTGACCCGATTGGCGGCATTCACGATTATCCCCACCGCAGAAAATCGGGCTGCGTCCCCATTTTCTTGTCAATGAACTTGTCATGACAACGCCGGAAATATTCTTGTCATCTGTTGCATGAAATTGTTACGTCTTTTGATCTAATTTTTGAATAAATCTTTTTAATTTATATACCTGCCTTTCCGGACGATTTAGAGGTTTGATGTTTCTAGTTTCTAAACTAACTGTCCACAACTCATTGATTACACTAATACCCTCACGTGCCAAGGCTGTATATTGCTCTGTTGCATCGATAGTTACTGAACCATACAGAATTTGACCATCTAGCAATTTTAGCTCAAATTTACGGTGTTCAGGCAGAAAACCAAGAATTACACCTTCAAACAAGGACTCATCCTCTTCAATAACGGTGGATTCTATTCTAAGTCTTCCTCGATGCGCAGATTCTTCATCGATGATAAATTCCATATCATTTTCAATTATTCGCAACGATGCGTCATTATTGTCTAAATTGATCAAAAATTTCTGCAGGGAAATTAATGTCCTTGAATCAATTTGAGGAAGAATTTCTTCGAAAAACTCTTCATTTTGATCGCATGTTTTCGCGATAATGTTGCTCACTAAGTCAACTGTGTTTTTTAGTGAGGAATCAAATAAGGGTGATTGATCTGTAAGTTCTTCTAAAATGAAACCAAAAGATCCTTTTGTAACCTCTGTTATCATGAGATTGCTATTTGCAACCTCTGGCACCCTTCCTCTTTCTCCAATTCTGCCGAGCAAGTTAAAAGCCTGAACTTTGGATATGAGATTTTGGAATTCCTCTATAGCGGTACTTGCAAATTCTGCTGATATACCACGAGAGCCCAAAACAGGTTTTCCTCCAAAGTAAATAGCAACATTTGCTTGAGTGTCAAATTCACCTTTAATAGTTTCAAGTTCTTTTATTATGGAGTTCTCTCGCTCTTTATATTGAATTTGACCAACAGGATCTCCAATTTGAATTGCTTCTTCAAGTAGCCTTTTAACGGAAGTCAACTCAGCACTCAGGCTATCTATTCGTAATTTACGAGGCATGGTGACCTCCATTAGCAAGAAACTGTTGTGCAGGAACTTCTTGTTCCTGCATATTAATTTCTAGTAACCCTTTCCATAAAAAAGTTTCTCTCTGATGGGAAAACAAGCCAAACCAATAGCTTGTTCTATTAACTATAGTCACTGAAGGTAAATTTAGATCAACATGATACCCATCACAAAGAAAAGATTTTTTCAGTGCTTCAGGGGAAAACAGATCTCGATTTTCTGTCACGAAAGCATGCCAAGCTGCATTATCACTGAATTTTTCAGGGCGATGTGCAAAAGTAATAATATCTAAATCGCTTGGGTTTTTTCCTTTTGTGGCTTCAATATTTTCAACAAAACTTCCATCAATCCATTGAAATCCAATATCTATACCTATTTGTTTGAGTGCTAGTCTGTATTCAATAAAACCTGTAAGAATTCGATGCCGTGCTGGGCTTGTACAAAATTTTTCTACAAAATCCATAAGTGAGACTTTGTATGGAGCAACCGCATGCCCAGAAGTTGGGTTGTGTCCTGGCAAGAATGGAGGAAGCACACCAGAATGGTTAAAATTTGGTATCATTTTGAGACTTCACCTCGGCTTTATTAATCTTGCATACGTTTGAAATAATGGGGAAAAAGAGAACGTAACCGAACCTTTTGATAAACAGATGGCTTTAATTACTGGACTCACCCTGGACCATTTTTGTCAGTTTAAATTGATTGGCTAAGCTTCTTGTGCAATCTCAAATTCAGTAGTGTCAACTCCATATGCAAACTTGAAGTGACGCCTAGCCCATTCCTCTAACGTTTCCTTGGAGTGCTTGCTAGATAACCAAAAATAATCATATTTAAATGGACCATCATCGATAATCCACTGTCGACATAAGTCATATGTAACAACCCATGTATAGAATATATCAAATGATTCCTTGACGGAACTCATGTTTTTATCTGGAAAAATACGAGGGTATATATCGCCATCAGCTTTGTCTGTAAACAAGGACTGATGTTCTAGGAATAATTTCAAATTAACATCCGTGCACCTTTCCCCCGCGCTATGTGCCCCAGGCCAGCAGAAGTATGCTGGGTTATTTAGTTTATCTTCCTGGTATCGCAAGAATCGTGAAAATAATAATCTAATTGGCTGATTTTCAGCTGAAAAAGTGAAATGTTTTTCCTCGGATTTAAGTTTTACGAGTTCCTCGTAATGGTCAGCCCATTCTAGCACGCATGATGCAACATCTAGCGGAGAAGGACTATTGATAGCAGCGGATAATTTCGAAACAACATCAAGATATTCAGAGTTAGAGTAATCTTTGATAAAAGTTTTTAAATCCGGATAGTTTTCCCTAATGCTTACACACAGGAAAGTAAATCTTAGTCCTGGATCTGTAGAGTTTATGAAATACTCATAGTCAATAATTTCAAAAGGAAAACCTTCTCCAGGGTTCATTGCTATATCGAGGACAACCAAGAACAGTGCCACCAGGGGACTATCAATTGAGTCAGGGCGTTTTGATTCGATAAGCTCAAGAAAAATTGCGAAAGCTTTGTAATAATCGCCAGATAACATGCCTAGTTCTTCAAAATCTATCCACGCAAGATTACCTCCCGACCCAAAGTAAAGATATTGAATTTGAGAAAATCGAGCTTGCCCCTCGTAGATTTCTTTTAAGCCGATTCTTGGAAGTGTAATGTTAGATCCAAAGTAATATCCGCTAACTTTATTTTCTCGCAATTTACCAAAACCTTTTATCCATTTTTTGGGATTGGGTAAAAATAAGAATTCATTATCAAAAGAGGCAGACAGTAGATTTATAAATGATGAATATGCAATATAGTAAGAGTGTCCTACTGACTCAAATAAAGAGTCTTTGCATATCGATTCTGCTGATTTTGGATTTATAGTTAGATACTTAAAGAATTCAATATCATGAAAATTGTTTAGTATTAAATTTATTGTTTTGAATTCATTGCTGTTTGGGTTGTATTCTTTTGCGAATATTTTATTGTATTTTACAATTGATTTTATAGCCCCTGTTTGATGCAAATAGTCCTTCAAGTGCTTATGGTTAACATGTGTCTGAGCAGGATAAGTAAGACTTAAAATAAAACCAGATACTGATCCTATGTGTTGCCACCAATGTAATGTTTCGTGGAAATATGTTGAGTATGCTTGAAAAGTTTCAACGTCATACTTGTTGCCAGTGACTATGCCAGAGGGGATTTTGCTTATTTTTTTATGAATATCAGGACGTAACCGTAAAACAAATTGCATAGAGTCATATAGTCCCCTCGCATTTAAACAGCTTCTATAGTCCACAGGGTATTGGGCTAGATTATCGTCTCTTAACAAATCAAACTGAAGTTTCAAAGTTGTCTCGCAAATTTGTGCTTTGGACGCTTTACATATTAATTATCGAGCTTGCTCGAGTTGAAATTACTTGATTAATTCCTAACTCGAAAAAAATGGGTCCAGACTTATTTTCTCGGAACGCCGCGAATGTCCGGTGCAATTCAAGCTATCAGTGACAGTCCAGACTCCATCAGCCAAATTATCCTAGCAAGATATCCCCCCCAACACAAAGACAAAAATATCAAGAACAGGGGGCAAATATATTTTTTCGAGGCGAATATCCTGATTGGTGTCTGGGATGACTAATGCAAGAGCACAATAACCGATCTGATGTAGCGGGCGGAACACTTCAAAAGGGTTGCCTCAACGGGTTGCCCTTTTTTAATTTGGTTTCTTGGACGAATTTTGCGACACTGTCATAGAGGTGTTGGCGAGAGGTTGCAGGGTGAAAACTTGAAAATAAGGGGAAGGTCTTAGGGTTTTCAGGCATTTTGCCATCCAGCAATCAACCAAGCAAACCATGAAGGAGGTATCCATGGCAGCGGAAAATCAGACAGCGGAGATTGTGGTAGATCGCGGCAAATGGGAATGGTCGGAACTGTGGAAAAAGGAGGATTGGTGGGCGATCTGGCTTGGCTGTGCCATCCTGATCGCAGGTTTGATTGTCTTCTTGCCCCGACCGCCGGAGGGGATGCTGGAAAAAATCGATAAAGCCGAAGCCATCATGGCTGCGGAAGAGGCCCGGGCACCGTTTCGCACCATTGAATGGCATAAGGGCAACGACAGTACATCCGGGCTGAAGGCCAGAAGTGAGCCGCACGGCAAAACCATTGCCAAGTGGTTGGCCTTTCCGGGCCGCTGGAGCAGTGACCCGCTGGAATCCATTTATCTGAGCAAAGAAGGAGCTGAGGCGCGCAACACCAAGGCGATGCCGGCCTTCGAAGAGGCCCAGGCAAAAACCAAAGCCGCCCTGGAAGTGGCAACACAGGCCCAGGATATGGCGGCAGGCGCCGGTTTCGCCAACCCGGAATTGAATAAGCCGGCTTCAACCGCCATTTCAGCTTGGCGCAAGGCGCGGGAGGCCGAGAAAAAGGCCGGAGACAAGACCAAGATCAAAGCCTACAACAAGCTGCCCTACCTCGCAGGGGTGATGGTCCTTTTCATGCTCTTTTTTTCCATTGGGACCAAGTTTCTGAACATCAGCCCCAGCGGCTTTATGAAGGGGTTCTGGTTTGTTTTTCTGCTGGCCGTGCTCGCTGAAGTCATCGGCAACAATTCCACACTGAGCCATTATGGTTTCGGCTCCATTATCTGGGCCATTCTGGGCGGGATGTTGATCAGCAATACGGTGGGAACGCCCAACTTTGTGAAACCGGCGCTGCAGACCGAGTACTTTATCAAGACCGGCCTGGTTCTGCTGGGCGCTGAAATTCTTTTCAGCAAACTGGTGGCCATTGGTATTCCCGGCATTTTTGTGGCCTGGGTTGTTACACCAACGGTCCTGTGTCTGACGTACTGGTTCGGTCAGAATGTTTTGAAGATGGAATCAAAAACCCTGAACATGACGGTGTCGGCCGATATGTCGGTGTGCGGTGTTTCCGCGGCCATTGCAACGGCAGCGGCCTGCCGGGCTAAAAAAGAGGAATTGACTATCGCCATCGGCATGTCCATGCTTTTTACCGCTGTTATGATGATTGCCCTGCCCACCTTTATCGTGGCGGTGGGGATGCATCCGGTACTGGGCGGCGCCTGGATCGGGGGCACCATCGATGCAACCGGCGCGGTAGTGGCTGCCGGTGCTTTTCTGGGTGAAACCGGCATGTTCGTGGCCGCCACCATCAAGATGATCCAGAACGTGCTGATCGGGATTATCGCCTTTGCTGTGGCGGTTTACTGGTGCGCCAAGGTGGAATGCGCTCCTGACCAGAAGGTCAGCCCCATGGAGATCTGGTATCGTTTCCCTAAATTCGTTCTGGGGTTCATCGGCGCTTCGATAGTTTTCTCCATCATCTTCACCAGCATGGGCGGAGCGGGCGAAGTGATGCTCGACCAGGGTGTCCTGCGCGGGCTCAGCCGACCATGCCGCGAATGGTTCTTCATCCTGGCCTTTGCCAGCATCGGGCTGTCGTCTGATTTCCGGGAAATGGCTCACCATTTCAAGGGCGGCAAACCGGCCATTCTGTATGTCTGCGGCCAGAGTCTTAATCTGGTGCTGACCTTGCTTGCGGCGTACGTTATGTTCTTCCTGGTGTTCCCGAACATAACCGCTGGCCTGTAACATACGAGGATCAGGACGGGGCAAGGGGCTGGAAACCCTTTGCCCCTTGTTTGATTCTGAGGAGTCAAAGATGATAAAGCAATGGTGCAGGCTGGCGCTGGGGATAGGGGCGTTGGGGCTGGTAATTTTTCTGGTTCTGCCCTGGGTCCGGACGCTGCCCGGCATTCGTCCGGTCATGGATGTCATTGCCGAAGAGGGCATTGATGCCAATGTCTATTTCTATACCGGTTCCGAAGAAGTTGCCCGGGCGGAACGCCATGTCCGCCAAGTGCTGCAAAAGGTCGAACACGCCCCGCAGTCTGTTCCGTCTCAACCGTAAAATTTCTTCAACTCGACCTGCCTGAGTGATCGGGCGGTCTTTTCCATCTTCCGCACCGCCTCCCTGCCTTCCGGGTTTTCGTGGAAAGCCGCGATCACCGCCTGATTGACCTCGCCTTCCATTGCCTGCAGCCGTTCCAGAAAAGCCAGATAATCAGCCTTGGTCGGATAGACGCTTGTGAGCAGGCT
>JAHJTI010000279.1 GCA_018829945.1 Pseudomonadota bacterium
AAAGCCTGTGCGGGTGAGCCAGTTGCGCAGGCAGCTGGCCGTGGGGACGAAATAGGTTCCCGGTACCTTAGCGTAGCGTTCTTCAGGGAAAAGGGCCATGGGTTCCTCTCCCGGAATGGCCTGAGATTCGATGATCAACACGCCGCCGGGTTGCATGGTTGCCCGGATTTCCCGCAGCATCTCCACCGGCGAGATGCGGTGATAGATGATGCCCATTAAAAATACCACGTCAAAACAGGTTGGAAAGAGGGATATATCTTCCACCCCCATCAGCTCGATGAACAGTTCGTCGGCGCGGGCAAGGCGGCGAAGTGTCTTGAAACAGTAATAATGCTGGAGAAACGGCTCCAGTCCGACCACACAACGCGGCTTGTGCGGCAGCATGCGAAACATGTAGTAGCCGTTGTTGCAGCCGATATCGGCCACGACCTTGCCGGTGAGGTCGGGCATGGCTGGAAGCAGACGGTCCCACTTGCGCCAACTTTGCCATTCCGCATCGATTTCAACCCCGAACACATTAAAAGGCCCCTTGCGCCATGGCATGAAGGATCGCATGGTCTCATGCACCAGTTGACGATCCTTCTCGCTCAGTTCATCAGCCTGACCGATGGTCACCTCATTATTGTTAAAACCGGTGAACTGTGCCTGCAGGTGAGCCAAGGCCTCATAGGGTTCGCGGAAACGCAAGAAACCTTTTTTTGGCTGTGCCAGCCGGGCAGCGGTGTCGGAGCGCTTCGCGCGGATACCATCCTTTTTGGCGGTTTTCAGGTGCTCAAGATAATCGTTCATGGCCGGATCTGGGAAAACTATTTGGCTGCCGGCAGCTTGATCTTCTTGTCCTCTTTCAGATCCTTGTTCTCGCGAAAGAGCAGGAAAGTCTTGCCGATGATCTGAGCGATTTTGCTTTTGCTCGTTTTTGCAAGCAGCTCGGCGACTTCTTCTCGGTCGGAGGGGCAACCTTCCTGGATTTTTACCTTGACCAGTTCGTGCGCGGAAAGCACGGCTTCAAGCGCGGCGGTGAGATTGTCGGTGACGCCATCCTTGCCGATCATGACAAGAGGGGAAAGATGGTGCCCCAAGCCACGAAGGTGGCGGGCCTGTTTGCCCTTGAGATAGAGGTTTTTGTTCATGTTTTTTGCCTAAGCCGTTGTGGTTAAGATGCTGTTTTCGTCCGAATATCAGAGACGAAGACTAAAAGAGGTTGGAGATAATTTTGGAGCCGCCGAACCACATGCCGGCCACGGCCCCCATACTTGGCAGCATAAAGGCCAGAAAAAGCCGTAACAACCGGTTGCGCCACCAGCCTCGGATGCTTGCCATATCCTGCAAAACTGTTTCAAACTCAATGACCAGCGGGGGCTGGACCATGACCTGAATAAACGCTGTGAGGTGCCCGACTCCGAGGATGGGCAACAGGGTGGTAATGGGCGCTCCGACAAAGGCGCCCAAGATGGTCAAGGGGTGGGCCAATGCCAGGGCAGCCCCCAGGGCGGAGGGGAGACCTGTCGCCAGAATCCAGAACAGCAGGTTGTCGCCGGCCACTGCCGCGCCTTTGGTAAAGGCAATCGCAATCATTGCCGCCACGATGACGGCGGGGATCGCCCAGCCGACAATCTTCCAGATCGGGGAAACAGGTGGGATCAGGTTGATGGCTTCCATCCGGTCGCTGCGGTCCTCGCCAAGGGCTTTCTTGATTCCGGCCACATGCCCGGCTCCAACCACGGCCACCAGCTTCTTGCCGGTCGAACTCTTGATCTTTTCAGCCAGAAAGGTGTCCCGCTCGTCAATGAGCACCCGTTTGAGTTCGGGCATGGCTTGCCCTAACTCATTCAGCAGCTCCGAAAGGACATCGGTCTCTTTCAATTCCCGTAGCTTGTCTTCGGTGATCTCGGTTTCTTCGAACATGCTGGTGATGATGCTGGCCAGCAGATAGTTTTTGCGCCAAAACGAGGTGGAATTCCAGGCACGGCGCAGGGTGACCCGCACATCCCGGTCGCAGAGCGCTACGGCGATACCATATTTCTCCGCTTCCTGCACGGCCTCCAGCAGTTCGGTTCCCGGCTTGACCCCCATCTGGTCGCCAAGCCTTTTCTGGTAGGAGGCCAGCACCATGTTGATCAGCAGGGTGGCGAGCTGTTGCTTGCGGATGATCTCCCGTAGATCAAGGAGTTCCCAGGTCTTGCGCTTGGCCAGGGCCTCGTAGCGTTTTTCGTCAAGCTCAACGCAGACGCAATCCGGGCGTTCCGCAGCGATGACTTTACGGACAAGCTCCACAGACTCCTTGGAGATATGCGCCGTGCCGATGAGAAAAATTTCCCGGTCGTCCAGCCTGAGGCAATGGACGTCCGGGGGATAGTTGGAGGCGGATTCCGCCGTGGGTTCAGTCATGTTATGGTGTCATTTTTAGAAGCGGTATTGCAACCCGGCGGTGAAAAGATGGGCTGCGGAGTTGTCAAATGTGCCGTTGACACCGTTGGCATTGGCCGGCACAGAGCGGCTTTCCTTGTCGTCAAAGAGATAGGCCGCGCCGACGGTGAGATTGTCGGTCGGCTGGTAACGAAGGCCGCAGGAGTATATTTTGGCATCGGAGTCAGGGAGCTCGAAACCCAGGGTTTGATCCGGGATTGGGTTTTTGTCGATGGCGAATCCGGCCATGACGGTCCATTGGGTGTTGAGTTTGTGGGTCAGGCCGATACGGTATGCTTCGGAGTTGACCCAGTTTTTGGCTTTGGGATTGTCGAAAACAGCTTGAAGAACACCCAGTCCATCAACAACAGTTGAACTATAGTTGAAATCAAGCTTGTCGTAGGCGTTCCAAAAAGTTTTGTCATAGGTCAGTTCGGCAGTGGTCTTGCCGTTATTGCAGGTGTATGCAGTTGCCAGTGTTAATACCGCAGGGGCAGGAACAGAGACAGAGGCGCCGCCAGAGTAAGTTGCGCTGTTGATGCTGGAAGCCAGTCGGGCATCCCCTTCAATGTCCAGATCGATTTTGGAGCGGTAGGTCGCGGCCAGAGAGAGGTTTTCCACAGGCCGGTATGTCAACGCAAGATTGTATCCATATTCAGTGGTGTCGCCGTCCATATCTCTGGAAACGCGGGAAAGAGTTACGCCTGCCGTTGGATCAATATCTATTATGCCGTTGCTCTTTACCTTTCCTTCGCTGTAAATTGCCCGTAAGCCACCGCCGATGGAGAGTTTTTCGTTCACTTTATAGGAAACAGTGGGGTTTATTTCGTAAGTCTTCAAGGTGAACTCTTCGGCGGAAGTCATCGGGAAGGCATTGTCCCACCGTTTTGAAAGCCCATAAGGATACACAACGGAAAGCCCGAAACGGAAATTGTTGTATTCCGGAGAAACAACATGCAGGTTGGGCAGGGCGAAATCTTCTGTTCTCGAGCCGCTGTTTCGTGAAGCGACGGCATTATCCTTGTATTCAATGCTGGCCAGATGGATCCAGGTGAGGCTCGCTTCGGTCTGCCATTTGTTTTCCAGCCAGCTCATGTTGGCTGGGTTGTAATAACTCGCATCCGCAGCCGGAGTGTTGGCGATATATGCCGCGCTCAGGGCGGTGGAATTGATGGATTGCTCAGGTATCCGATACCCCGAGGCAAAAGCGGGGCCGGCAGCAAGTATTCCGGTCAGGGCGACAACAGCGATCTTCTTTTTCATTGAATCCTCTCTCCTTTTTTCGTGGTCGCAGCTCATGGGTTGCTGGTGTACAGATAGCGTTTTATTTTATGGGTCGCGGTTTTGGTGAATGGTTCGCGGTGTTCGCTGGCCTTGGCCAGTTGCGCATACTGGGGCAGTTGCTGGTTTACCTGTTTTTTGATTCCGGCAAGAATCTCGTCGATATGCTCCAGTTGCCGGGCCTGGTCTTTGCCGCGGGTTTCTGCATCGATCAGTTCGTAATCGAGATAGATCAAGGCTTCAAGCCGGTTGTTATGTTCGCGCACCACCGATTCAACCACATGCTGGAAGGCGTTGATTTTCTCCTCAATGGTTTCCGGGTAAATGTTTTCTCCGTGGGAGAGGACAATCACGCTCTTGGAACGTCCCTTGATACTGAGATTGCCCTGCGGATCCAAAAAACCGAGATCGCCGGTGGACAGCCAGCCGTCGGGGCTGAGTATTTCCGCGGTTGCTTCGGGATTGCCGCGGTACCCATGCATCACATTGGGGCCCTTTACCTGGATTTCTCCCAAGCCCGTCTCCGGGTTCGGCTTGCTGATCCGAACCTTCACATCCAGTACCGGCTTGCCTGCCGAGCCTAAGGCAATGGTCGGGTCACCGCATGGTCCGGCGCTGACCAGAGGCGAGGCTTCAGTCAACCCGTAGCCGACCAGATATGGGAATCCGGCCTCGGCCAGGAAACGTTCCACCTCGATGTTGAGGGCGGCTCCGCCAATGGCGACAAATTTCAGGTTGCCTCCGAAAAATATCTGTAGTTTATGCCCGATTTTTTGCAGGATCTTTCGGCGGACCAGGGGCAATTTCATGGCTGTTCGCATGAAGACATTGGCAGTGATGGCGGGCAGGACCTTCTTTTTATATATTTTTTCCATGACCATGGGCACCATGCACATGATGGTGGGCTGTTCCTGTTTGCATATCCGTTCCAGAACAGTCGGGGTCGGGGTCTTGCCTGCATAGACGATGCGGGAACCCGTGGCCAGAGGCACCAGGAAACTGGTGGTGAACTCGTAGGCATGGGACATGGGTAGAATGGAAAGAAAGGTCCAGCCATGTATCGGCTCATCCGGGAAAATGGACAGGGTGGAGCGGACATTGCTGATAAAGTTGTTGTGGCTCAGCATTACCGCCTTGGCGTGACCCGAGGTGCCGGAGGTATATATAATTGAAGCGATGTCGTCCGGTGCAGCCAGATCCGCACCAAGGGCGTGCTTCTTTTCCGGCAGATCATTGACTGTAGCGAGAAACCGGCTGAAGGGGAGGGTTTCCACAAGATTGTTTTGGTCGGCAGCATCATCCAGAGTGATTACTGATTTGAGCTTGGTAGCATGTAGTTCATAGAGCTTTTCCAACTGCCGCTGGTTGGTGAAAAGAATTTTTGCCCCTGCTTCATTAAGGATATGCTTGACATCGGCTTCTGGAAAATCCGGGAGAATCGGGACTGCTATCGCCCCAAGGCGGATGATGCCGAAATAGGCTATGCCCCACTGGGGGGAGTTGTCGGCGAGAATCGCCACCCGGTCGCCTTTTTTGATGCCGCGCTCTTTGAGGAGTGCTGCAACCTCAATCGCTTTTTGATAAAATTCCTCATAGCGCAGGGGCGGTTGAAAAGCGAGGCCTGCAGCGGGTCGATTTGCGAAGGATTCGCAACTGTCCTCAAGAAGCAGATTCAATGTTGTTATGCTGGCGTTGATCATAATCGTGTCGCGGTCCTGTGCGGCGGTTTCGTTTACGAGGCTATCATTTTCTCAAGAGTCTTGTACAGGTCCTGTATTTCCACGGGTTTGGTCAGGTATTCGTCCATGCCGGCTTCAAGGCATTTTTCCCGGTCGCCCCTGATGGCGTTGGCGGTGAGGGCGATAATGGGCAAATCCAGTTTCAGGGTCCGGCGAATAGCTCTGGTCGCGGTAAGTCCGTCCATCTCGGGCATCATGACATCCATCAGCACCGCGTCATATGTTTTGTCCTGCAGGGCAATAAGCGCTTCCCGACCGTTGCCCGCTATATCAACCAGAATGCCGGCTCTTGTCAAGAGTTGACTTGTCACCACCTGGTTTACCAGGTCATCCTCGACCACCAGCACCTGTTTGCCGACCAGCGTCTTGAACTGATTGTGATCGCTTTCCGTTAAAGAAGAAAGAAGGCGGGATTGTGTGGTGGTTGTTGCCCCGAGACAATCAGCAACCGCCCCGTACAGATATGATTGCTTGATCGGCTTGCTCAGGATGATTACCCCGGGGCAACCCTTGATGTTTTCCAGGGCTTTTTCCTCGGCAAGTTGCGTGAGGATAATGACCGGGATGGGGGGGGTGTTCGGGTGGATGGAAGCGCGTTCTGACAAAAAACGAGGCAGATCGAGACCGGACACGGAACTATCAAGAACAAGGAGTGAATGATCCGCAATGTTTTGTAAAATAAGCAGGGTCGGATCGTCTGTTTCCGCAAGCTGTAATGCTTCACCCTTGCAGCCGAATCCTGTGAGTATCTCAAGCAATGATTCTCGCAGAAAAGGATGGTCTGTTGCTACCAGAACCCTGGCGGAGGAAACCGAGATGGGCAGAATCATGGGATGCTGTTTCTCGGGAGATTGCAATTCTGCGCTGATGGTGAAATGAAAGGTGCTGCCTTTGCCCGGTACGCTTTCGGCATGTATTTCTCCTCCCATGAGGGTGACCAACTGCCTGCTGATGGCAAGACCGAGTCCGGTTCCTCCGTAAAGCCGGGAAGTTGAACTGTCTGCCTGGGAATAAGCGCTGAAGAGCTGTTTGATCTGGTCATGGTTGATCCCGGTGCCGGTGTCTCGTACGAAAAAATGCAGTATTGCCTTTTTGTCGAACTGGTTTTCGCAGCGTACCGTTACGGCGACCTCGCCTTTTTCTGTAAATTTGATGGCATTGTTGACAAGGTTTATCAATATCTGCCGCAGCCGAAGCGAATCTCCCTTTATGGCGCAAGGCGTGTCGCTGCTCACGCTGATCAGTAATTCAAGTCCTTTGTCCGCGACCTGCTTGCCGAACAGGTCCGCAAGACTCTCCACGGTTTCCCGCAGATCAAAATTGGTGCACTCAAGATCAAGACGTCCTGCTTCGATTTTCGAGAAATCAAGTATGTCGTTGATCAAGGTGAGCAGCGCTTTGCCGGAATCCTGGATAATGGTGAGGTACTGCTGCAGTTTTGCTGTTTCCGCCATTTTCACAGCCAGGTTCGCCATGCCGAGTATGGCGTTCATTGGGGTGCGGATTTCGTGGCTCATGGAGGCCAGAAACTGGGATTTCGCCTTGCTGGCCGCTTCCGCCCGCGCTTCCGCTTTTTGCCTGTCTCTTGCTTCCTGGGCAAGGCTTTCATTGACCCGGCTCAGGTCCTCCGTTCGTTCTTCAACCAGAATCTCCAGGGAGTTTTTAAATTGTTCCAGTTCCCTGAAGGATTTTCCCAACTCGGCGTGGGCTTTTTCGAGTTGTTTGGCATATACGGTCTGCAACTGTTCCTTTTCCTGTTTTATGAGTTGGAAACGATCGGCGAGACCAAGGGATAACAGGATAACTTCCCAGGCAGAGCCGATTTGGATGCCCCAGTGGGTAATAAAGGTGTGGGGTAGGATGCCGAAGGATTTCAGGGCATACACCGTCACCCCCAGCATGGAAACAGACCAGGCAAGGAAGTAATAACGGGCCGGACGGTAGCCTTTGAGCATGCAAATGAACCCTGCAACGATCAGGGCAACAACCGTCAGGCTCATAAGGGTTGCCAGACGGATGCTCAGATGATAGCCGACAAAAAGGGTCAGGATGCTGCCTACGATGGAAAGAACAAGACCCACCCGGAGGATGGTGTCGATCCGGGGAACGTTTCTCGGTGTGTCGAGGATGTACCTCGTGAACTGGGTGGCAAAGATATAGGCGAGAAAAATGAAAAAAGGCGTACAGTTGTTGGCCCACCAGATTCGGTTGGGCCAGAAATACTGGAAAGCCATGCCGTTGACGCTCAACTGGAAGAGCATGTAGGTCAAGACAAACAGAACGTAGTAAAGATAGGTGTTGTCTTTGAGGCCGAGATAAATGAAGAAATTGTAGATCATCATGACCAGCAGGATGCCGTAATAGATGCCCAGCAGGGTCTGCTCAAGACCGATTTCCCCGGCAAGGCTGGCAGGGGAATGGAGTGTGAGCGGCAGATTCAGAGAGCTTGTCGTCTCGCAGCGGAGATAAAATGTTTTCTGCTCATCGGGTGCAAGCCTGATCGGTAACGTGTTGTTCTTGTACTGGATGGCCCTCTGCCTGAAAGGGAAACTGTCGCCTGCGTTCAAAACGGTGTAGGCCCCCGCATCGGCTGGAATATACAGGTCCAAGCGGTCAAGAAGAGGATATTTTACTTCGAGAAAATATTCTACAGAATGGGGCAGGGTGTTTTTTATTGCAAAACGAGCCCAGACAGCCGAACCGGTAAAGCCGAAACCTGGGGTATCATCAGTTGAGGGGGTAAATCGGCCCCCGGTTTGGAGGGAAACGATGTCGGTTATTGTAAGATTTCCGGTCGGATCTTCAAGGAGTTCGAGGTGTGTCGCCAGCGAATAAGAACCGTGCTCCGGAGAAATAACCACAGGTAAAGGCATGGCCCGAAGAGTTGTGGGGCAAGCAAGGAAGCAAAAAAGCGCAAGGAATCGTATGGAGCGTTCCAATATTAATCCGGTGAGCATAAACGCGTCCGGCGTGTGCATGACAGCATAAATATTGTCCTTGTACTTCGGTGGCCCAAAGGAGAGAATGAATAATTCATTCAGTATAAACATGAAAAATGAAGCAAAAACAATATCTTTATGGTGTTGTATCAGTGGGTTAATAAGGACGGTTGTTTCCGGAACACCCAGGGGATGGCACGGTGTGTGGAGGCACAAAACGGGATCTTCCTGGAAATGGAGTAACAGATAAGTTCCGGGGAGGCTAAATATTTTTAACCATCCATGCCACATCGTGGTATAATTTCTATGGGTGAATTTGTGGGCCGCTAAGCAAGGGAAGGTGGCTTAATGGACCGTGCGATGCGCAATTCGCATCGCCTGTTGTCCGGATTGTTTTAAACGCAAGCCAGGAGGTTGCAAGATGAAAAAAAGGATCACGATCATTGTCATTGTGGGAGCATTCGTTGCATTGCTGTCACAGGGGCTGGTTTTTGCCGGAGAGACGACCTACCGTTTTGATCCGGTGACCCAGACAAGTCGGGCCATGGAGTTTAAGAATACATATGATGGGTATAAGCTCTTTCAGAGTAACTGCAAGAGCTGTCATTTCAGGGGAAATAACAAGGGCGCCCGCTTTTTGGATACGGATTCGCGGACCATGCACGGTTGGAACAACGTATTTTACAAAAAAAATGTACCCTGCGCCAAGGATGATTCCTGGGCCAAGCTTTCCAAGGAAGATTTGCTGGCTATAAATGATTACCTATACAGCAAGGCCTATGACACCTGGGATCCGAGGTCTGCCAAGAGCTGTGCCTGATAAGGCTTAGCTGCTCCCGGTCCGGGAGCGAAAACATCAGATTCTGGTGAAGTTCCAGCTCAGCGGTCGGCCATCCATGTATGGAAGATGGCCATGGAAGATGCGGGGGTCGGAGTCAAAAACTAGAGGCAGAAAATACCGGTCTCCTTCCCACATCGGCAGGAGATGCAGTTGATCAATGGGGTGCCAGGCGAGCACCCCTTCTTCATTTTCAGGGAAGGGGGTGCCGCGGAAGCGCTCGATCCGGAAGATAAACCCCAGCCAGTCTTCCCCGTGCGGACCGAAGCCGGTCCAGTTGATGGTTCCGCGCAGCAGGATTTCCTCGCAATCGATTCCGGCTTCTTCTTTAATTTCTCTGGTGATGCAGGAAAGAACATCTTCGTTCGGCCGCATTTTACCGCCAAGTCCGTTGTACTTGCCCAGATGGGTGTCAGTCGGGCGGGCGTTGCGGTGGACAAGAAGGGTTTGGCTCCGGTCTGGGGAAAGTATGTAGCCAAGGGTTCCGATAATCGGGGTATAGGTCATGTCTATCCTGTTGTTCGGACAGCGAAAAAAATAAAAAGATACTTGCCTCTTTTAAAATCCGGCATGATTCTATACCATGATTCAATGCAGGGCAAGAGAAGCTGGCATATGGTATCTGCCAGCGGGTTTTGCTTTAAAAGATCGGGAAAAAAATGGCCATCCTTATTGTTGACGATATTCCGGTAAACCTGATGCTGCTTGAGGAGATGCTTCAGCAGGAGGGATATGCGGATATTTATTGTGTGAAAAGCGGTCAGGAAGCTCTGGAGCTGCTTGCGACAACAGAGGAAAACGATGCCGAGGAGAAGAAAATAGATCTCATCCTCATGGACGTCATGATGCCGGGTATGGATGGTATCGAGACCTGTCAAAGAATAAAGGCGCAGGATGGTTTGCGTGATATTCCGGTGATCATGGTTACGGTTCGAGATGACGATGAAGCGCTTGCTCAGGCGTTCGCCATGGGCGCAACAGACTATATCATCAAGCCGGTCAAGGAAATCGAATTGCTGGCCAGGGTTCGCGCCGCCCTGAAACTGAAGCATGAAACCGATCGGCGCAAGGCACGGGAGCAGGAACTGGTCGAGCTTACCGGCAAGCTTGATACGTTGAATCGCCGTCTGATGCAGATGGTTCCGAGGGACAGCCTGACCGAAGTGGGGAATCGTCGTTATTTCGATGAGATTTTAGTCCGGGAATGGAACCGGGCCCGGCGGGAGTCAGTCCCTCTATCCCTGTTCATGGTCGATCTTGATGATTTCAAAAAGTTTAATGAAAATCATGGACGCGATAAGGGCGACGAATGCCTGAGGAAGGTTGCGGACGCTCTGAGTTGTGTCCTCAAACGGGCCGGGGACACGGTGGTCCGTTATGGCGGCGAGGAGTTTGCCGCTATTTTGACCAACACCCCCACCGGAGGAGCCCTGGCCGTGGCCCATCAATTTATGGGGCAGATGGTCGCCTTGGATATCAAGTTTCCCGGCGCGAGAAACAACGGGATACTGACGGTGAGCATCGGACTGGCAACAGCAGAACCGTTCCGTGGATCGGACATGCAAAGCTTGATAACTGCCGCGGATGGCGCGCGCTATCTGGCTAAGGCCGAGGGGGGCAATCGTGTCAAGGTTGCCCTTGATAGCCGCTGATTTGCAACAACCATTACTGAGAGGAGGATGATGATGAAGCAATGCAGTCTGCTTGACTTTATGGAAGAGCTGAATCCCTGGCTCGACAAGAATCACATTCGAAGTGCCGAACTGAGCGGTGGGGATCAGTTTATTCTCCATTTTCTTGACGGGATGAAAAATGTGTATCGAATTGATGATTGCAATGAAGCGCAGATTCGGGAGATTGTCACCAAGTTGAAGAAAAAAGGGATCTCGGTGAAGGAATAATTCTAGGCAACTTGTCGGAAAAGTATCCGACAAGCCTTTTTGATCAAGGATCTGGTGGGGTGGTATGGCTGAAGCAGGGGGGGGAGATACGCAAAAGCAATTTCTCATTCTCAAGAATGCGGTTGAAAATACCAACGAGGCCTTTGTCACGATTGATGAAAACTCCACGGTGATTTTTTTCAACAAGGCAGCGGAGAGGATGTTCGGGTATGACCGAGCTGAGGTGCTTGGACAAGGTCTTGGGAAAATTCTGACATCCATGTGCCGAGCCGGTCACGATCTGGCGGTGGCCCGGTATATCCGAACCGGCGAGGCAACAATACTTGGGCATGAGACGGAACTGGTCGTGGCCCGAAAAAACAGGGAAACCTTTCCTGCCACCATCTCTTTTTCCGTGGCCGAGATAGATGGACACCACTATTTTACCGGTCTGATCAGGGATCTTTCCGACACCAGAAACCTTGAGGACCGTCTTGCCCAGAACGAGCGATTGGCCGCTCTTGGTCAGACTGTGGCCGAGATCAATCATGAAATAAAGAACCCCTTGATCATGATTGGCGGCTTTGCCCGGCAGCTCCTGAAAAAAGCAACGGAGGAGAAAGATCGGGCCAAACTGACCATAATCGTTGATGAGGTCGCCCGACTGGAACATCTGCTTGCCGGGTTGAAGGAACTCTACAAGCCTCCGCAGCTGAATCTTGCCTTGATATCCTTGAATGAACTTCTGGAAGAAGTTGTTGATCTGGCGCATTCTTATTCCGGCGGTAAGGGAATTGAAATCAGTCTTGCCCATACCGACGATGTTGTGGTTGAGGTGGATCGGGAAAAAATGAAGCAGGTGCTGCTCAACATTGTAAAGAATGGTATTGAAGCGACGCCGCCCGGGGGAAAGGTGGTGGTCAGCACCCGGGTACAGGAAAAACTTGTGGAAGTTGATGTGACGGACACCGGGGAGGGGATTCCCGAGGAGATTAAAAAAAGGATATTCCTGCCTTTTTTTACCACGAAAGAGCAGGGAACCGGTTTAGGCCTGTGCATCTCCAAAAGGATTGTCGAGGATCATCCCGGCTGCTCATTTCAACTCGACAGTGAAGAAGGCAAGGGCACTGTCGCCACCATCGGTTTCCGCCGTGACAAGAAGTGAATTTTGTCAGGCCGGCAAACCCTTGAGAATAAGTTCCCGTTCGCGCTGGCGGAGATAACGGGTCAACTCATACTCTTCTTTTCTTTTGTTCCGAAACGCGACCCCATAAAAGACAATCCCCATCTGTCGGTCATGGAAGGTTCGGACTATTTTCCCATGTGATATTTGTTATTGAGAATATGTGTCAGGGTGCGATGCCGACGCGGTTGCGCCCGGCTGTTTTTGCTTCGAGCATGGCGGTGTCGGCTTGTTTGATAAAATCAGACAGGTCGGGCCGGGTGGTTGAGGTCTCCGGGGAGTAACAGGCGACACCAAAGGTGGCAGTGACCCGGATCTGGTCCTGGTCGGCAATACTGGTCCGGTTAGCGATGGATTGCCGCAATCGTTCCGCCAGGGAGCATGCCTGTTCCTGATCGGTTTCCGGCAAGATCATGAGAAATTCCTCTCCACCGTAACGGCCAAGGATGTCGGTCTGGCGGCATTGCTCAAGTGCCGTGGCGCTGATCGTTTTCAGGACGGTATCACCGGCTTCATGGCCATAAGTGTCGTTCACCTGTTTGAAGCGGTCAATGTCAAAAAAAATGCAGGAAAGGGGATGGCGATAGCGGGTGGCCCGGTCGAGCTCCTCCTCGAAGCGGGTAAGCAGAAAACGGCGATTTTTAAGTTTGGTCAGGTCGTCGGTTATCGCCATTTCCCGGATGAGCGCTTCCGCCACCGCCAGTTTTTTCTGCAGAGCGACAACCAGACGACGGACAATGGCAAGGAAAGAAGCCAGCGTCACTGTAAACAAGAGGCCAAGAAGCAGTCTGTTCAGGACCAGGGCGCGCTCCATGTTCTCGATGTTGAAGCGAACGCTGATTCCGCCCCGGACCTCGCCAAGCTGATACCCCTGCGCGGCATGGCAAGCGAGGCAGGGTTTCTCTACAAAGAGAGGCGCCATATACCGGTAATAGGTTGCGCCGCCGCTCTCTTCCTTGCTGATCGATTCGGTTTCTCCCTGGGCAAAGCGCAACAGCGCCTGTTGTTCAAAGGAGTCCGGGGCGTTGTTGGGGTTGAGCGGTTTGAGGCTGGTGATGTGGAACTGAAAAACGCCTTCCTTGTCAGCGATTTCCGAAATTTCCCTGGTCATCAGGGCCGGGTTTTTCTTGGTGTAGGTCTTGCCGTTGCCGGCAACAATATCCGGGTTATCAAGATAGGGGTTTGATTCCATGCCCGGTGTTTTTTCGACAAACACGCCGCCGTGCAGGGCATTCCATTTACGGGTGACGACAAGACTGCTGAACAGCGCCTGGGCCCGGCTTTTGAGTTCCTGTTCAAGGGATTTTTGATGGTTGAGATAAATGCCGGTGAAGAGTGCGGAAATGAACAGCAGGATAACCATGCTGATATTGACGGCAAATCGTTTCCAGGGGGATTTGTAATCGGGTTTTTGTGGCGGCATGATTCTATATGTATCTGAAATACAGGGCCGTTTCCACCGAAATATTAAGCGTGCCGAATGCGGGCGTTTTGAGGCGATGCCCCCTGAAAGATTCAGGGCAGTTCTGTTTTTACCCGATCAGAGTAGGCCACTACCTTGTTGCGGCCAGCCTTCTTGGCTTGGTAGAGGGCACGATCAGCAAAAAACAGCAGTTCTTCTGGGTTTTTCGGGGTGTGTGCATGGTGTGATGCCAAGCCGATACTGATGGTGACCCGCATGGAAACGTCCTTGTCCTGGTGGATATATTCCTCTGCCCGGGTGCGGATACGTTCGGCAATACGGGTGGCACCCTCAAGATCGGTGTTGGGCAGGAGGATGGCAAACTCCTCTCCACCATAGCGGGCTACGGTGTCTGTGGTACGGGCCTCGCGCAGAATTTGCTCCGCTGTTCCTTTCAGTACCAGATCGCCAAAGGGATGGCCGCAGGTGTCGTTGACATCCTTGAACAGATCGAGGTCGAGCATCATGCAGGACAATTCGGTTTGATGGCGTTGGGCCAGAAGGAACTCATGACGGAGCATTTCCTGGAAATACCGGTGATTGTAAAGGCTGGTCAGGCTGTCGCGGCTGGTCTGTTCGCGCAGTGTTCGATTGAGCTGGCTTAATTCCTGGGCCACCGTTGCCATGCGGTTGGCATGAGAGACGAGCAGGCTGAGTAGAAGCGCGGTGATGGAGGCGGTTATTCCGCCGACAAGCAGATGTTCCGGATCGAAATAGGGAATGTCCGGATGCAGGAAAGAATCAATGACCGGGCTGATGTTGGCCATGAACAGCACAATGACCACATAGGTCGACCAGCGGATTATCCGTTGGTGCATGGTTGCCCCTCCCCGGTTCTGAATGACTCAAGCCCTGTGTCCGGGCAGGTTTTTTTGTCTTCTCTGATGAGGTTCTTGAAAAATGCTGTATTGTGTTTCGACAAGCTCAGGAGAGCCCTGTCGAAGAGTGGTTTCTATTTTTGCAAGAGATTCTAATGTAACAAAGAAAGGATGGAAAGTATAGCCATCGCTGTAATTATAGCTTCCCGGCGAGGTGGTTGATCAAGCGTCGGTGGGGGGATGGGAAGGCGAAATGCTCAAGCTCGTCCGGGGTTACCCACAGATACTCCTGAGCGGCATGGAGAGTCGGTTCTGTTTCGCAGTTTTGCAGGCAACAGTGATAGCAATGCAGCGTGACCCGGAATTTTGTGAAACTGTGCTTGATGGTGATAATTTTTTTCAAGTCCTGGATTGCAAACCCCGTTTCCTCGCAATATTCCCGTACGAGAGCCTGTTCCTCCGTTTCGTTTTCTTCAATACTCCCACCTGGAAATTCCCATAGATCGGGCCAGACATCACCGGGTAGACGTTTTTGGATGTATATCTTTCCCTGGTGGTGGAGTATGCCGCTTACCATGGTGATGGGGATGATTTCTTTTGTCCTGCCGGCGACCGGTCGTTCGCTTACCACACCTTGGGCAAAGGCTTCGCAATAATCGCGAACGGGACAATTGTCGCAGCGGGGTGCGCGGGGAAGACAAACCAGAGCGCCCAGTTCCATGAGCGCCTGGTTGAAAAACCGCGCTTTGCCTTCAGGGATAAGTTCTTTCGCCTTCTGCCAAATGAAATTGTGGGTCTGTTTTTCCTTGGTCGGAGTGGCGAGATTAAATACTCGGGAAAAAAGGCGTTCCACGTTGGCGTCTACCACGGGGTGGCTTCGATTGAAGGCCAGACTCATGATGGCCCCGGCAGTATACGGGCCAATGCCCGGCAGCAGGAGCAGGGCTCCATGATCATCCGGCAGGGTCCCGCCATGCCTGCGACACAGCAGGTCGGCTGTTTTGATGAGATTTTTGGCCCGGGAATAATAGCCCAATCCCTCCCATAACCGCAGGACTTCTTGTTCCCGCGCATCAGCCAGGCTGGCAATATCGGGAAATTGTTCAAGCCAGCGCGTGAAATAGACAACAACCCGATCCATTTGGGTTTGCTGCAACATGATCTCTGAAATCCAGATGTGGTAGGGGATATAGGTGCGGCGCCAAGGGAGGTCTCGGCTGTTTTTGGCAAACCAGTTGAGCAGGGCTTCTTGAAGTGAGGGTGACGGCATGGTCCTGTTTTAATTTTCCTTCAAAAGGCGCAACAGGTCTGCGGGATTTATGGCGTGGCTGACATCGGTGCCTTCCAGCAGGCTGTCTGCAAGGGCTCTTTTTTCGTGGTGGAGATGGACGATCTTTTCCTCAATGGTATTTTTTGCCACCAGACGGTAAATGGTTACCGGATGTTTCTGGCCAATGCGATGTGCCCGGTCCGAGGCCTGGTCTTCCACCGCAGGATTCCACCAGGGATCCATATGAATCACATAGTCCGCGGCGGTGAGGTTGAGGCCTACCCCGCCAGCCTTGAGGCTGATGAGGAACAAATCGCCATGACCTGCCTGAAATTCCTGAACCTGGCGCTGACGCTCTTTGGGAGCGGTACTGCCGTCCAGGTACCGGTAGGAAATGCCTTCCCGGTCGAGATGTTCGCGGACAAGGCTTAAATGACCGACAAACTGGCTGAACACCAGTGCTTTGTGTCCATTTTCCCGTAATTCGGTAACAAGTTTGGCAAACAGGGTGAGTTTGGCGCTGGGGATGTCCGTTTCCGGCAGGACAAGGCGGGGATTGCAACAGGCTCTGCGCAATTTCATGATCTCGGCCAGAATCTGCAGGGAGCGTTTTCCCGGCGGGCCTCCTGTTTGCC
>JAHJTI010000280.1 GCA_018829945.1 Pseudomonadota bacterium
GGGTGATGTGGTGGCCGCCGCCGAAATTGACCCATTGCATTCCACGAAGAAACTCGCCGAATTTTTCCTCAAAGGCGATAACCGTGTGCTCCAGGGCATCGGCATCCTGTTCGCAGAGAGCATGAAAATGCAGCCCCTCGATGCCATCCAGCAGCTCGGGCCGAAACTGGTCACGCACCACGCCAAGGCGGGAAAAGCGGCCGCAGGGATTATAGAGATCCACATCCACCTCGGAATACTGCGGGTTGACCCGGATACCGCAAGAAATCTTCTTGCCTGCCGCACCCACCCGCTCCTTGAACTGCTGCCACTGCCGGAAGGAATTAAAAACCAGATGATCGGCGCAGGTCAGGATCTCAGCGAACTCCTCATCTCCGTAGGCCGGGGCATAGACATGCACCTCCTTGCCGAACTCCTCCGCGGCCAAACGCGCCTCGGAAAGAGAACTGGCCGAAGCTCCGTGCAGCACCTCGCGGATCTGGCCGAACAGACTAAACATGGCAAAGCCCTTGAGGGCCAAGAGAATCCGGCAGCCGGTGCGCTGCTGTACCTGATCGAGGATGGTCAGGTTGCGGGCCAGACTGGCCCGGTCGCAGACGTAGCTGGGAGTCGGCACCTCACTTACGTCACAGCCGATATTGATTATTTTATGGCTCATTGATTTCTTTTCGCCCTCACAACGGCACGAACACTGGATCGGAGTCTCGTTTCGCCCGCTTACCTCCGGCTTTCGCCGGAATGACGGACAACCTTATAGATCATGATATAAATCGCGCCAAGTAGGATTGTCCTGCTCAATCGCCTGAAGTTTCCACTGCCGCTTCCACTCCTTGATCGCCTTTTCGCGAGTGATGGCCGAGACCATGGTGTCATGAAGTTCATACCACACCAACAGATGCACCCCATACCGTTTGGTAAAGCCTTCAACAAGGTTGTTCTTATGTTCCCACACTCTCTTTTGCAAATCAGAAGTCACGCCCACATACAGCGTCCCATTCCTGCTACTGGCGAGAATATAAACACAGGGCTGCTTCATCATTTCTCAAGGACCATTTATTATCTGTCCCGTCACCCCGGCGGAAGCCGGGGTTCAGAAAGAAAGTCCAGCAGCACAAAAAGCCTGGACCCCGGCTTCCGCCGGGGTGACAACCGGTTACAGAACCTTTCCTTTTCAAACCAGAATCTTTTCCAGCCACGGCAACCCATGGATATTGAGCTTCTCCATAAACGGGTCCGGATCCATATCCTCCATATTGAAGACCCCTGCACCCCGCCACTTGCCGGTGAGCATCATCATCGCCCCGATCATGGCCGGCACTCCGGTGGTGTAGGAGATGGCCTGGGAGCCCACCTCACGGTAGCACTCTTCATGGTCGCAGACATTATAGATGAACATCTTCCTGGGCTTGCCGTTCTTGAGTCCTTCCACCTCGCAGCCGATGCAGGTTTTTCCCTTGGTCCGAGGGCCGAGGGAAGCAGGGTCGGGTAGCAGCGCTTTCAGAAACTGCAGAGGGATAATCTCGCGCCCTTCGAACATTACCGGCTCGATCCCGGTCATTCCCACATTCTGCAGCACCTCAAGGTGTTTGAGGTAATTGTCGGAAAAGGTCATCCAGAACCGGATCCGCTTGAGGCCCTTGATATTCTTCGCCAGTGACTCCAGTTCCTCGTGGTACATGAGATAGGCGTTCTTAGGGCCGATCACCGGAAAATCGTAGCTCTGCTTGATGGAAAGCGGCGCGGTCTCGACCCAAGCGCCGTTTTCCCAATACTTGCCCTTGGCCGTGACCTCGCGGATATTGATTTCGGGGTTGAAATTGGTGGCAAACGGATGGCCGTGGTCCCCAGCATTGGCGTCAAGAATATCCACATTATGGATCTCGTCGAAATGATGCTTGGCCGCATGGGCGCAAAAGACGTTGGTGACCCCCGGATCAAAGCCGCTTCCCAGCAGGGCCATGAGCCCCTTTTCCTTGAAGCGCTCCTGATACTCCCACTGCCATTTATAACAGAACTTCGCCTCATCCGGCGGCTCGTAGTTGGCGGTATCCAGATAATCAACCCCTGTTTCCAGGCAGGCATCCATGATGTGCAGATCCTGGTAGGGCAGGGCCAGATTCAGCACCAGCTTGGGCTGTACCTTTTTGATCAGGGCCACGGTTTCGGCAACATTGTCGGCATCGACCTGTGCGATCTCGATATCACGGCCGGTTCGCTCCTTGACGGATTTTTGTATATTCTCGCATCGGGAAAGGGTGCGGCTGGCCAGGCAAATTTCCGAAAAAACCTCCGGTACCTGGGCGCACTTGTGAACCACAACACTGCCGACCCCGCCGGCCCCGATTATCAATACCTTGCTCATAATTTCTCTCCTTTCCTGAACTCTGCAACACTTCCGGTTTCCTTACGGGCACACACACCAACCGGAAAATAAAATCGAACCTGAATCGGATCACTATACCTGAACCCCTCCTCTTTTGCACCTGTCGGGCTGAAATACAGTCGAAAAAACCTCTCTGCCTTCTTCCGGAAGATTGCTGAACAAGTTGATGCACTTTCAACTGAGGGCACGTTCCCGCCATGTAACTTCGGAGTCTCGCAGGCTCGCGTCCCTGTGTCACGGACCTGTGGACTTTTTTCTTTTTTACGAGTTCATCCTGAGGTTGACAAGGCAAAACGGAAGGTGTATATCTTGCCACGACATAAAGAAAAGGGCCGTTAGCTCAACTGGTAGAGCAACTGACTCTTAATCAGTAGGTTTGGGGTTCGAGCCCCCGACGGCCCACCATCTTTTCTCATGAA
>JAHJTI010000025.1 GCA_018829945.1 Pseudomonadota bacterium
AGATGCTCTTGATCTTGTCGTGGTCGATGCCCTTGCCGCTGTCATGAAAACGGATTTCGAAGAAGCCTGCCGCGGTGGCGGTGGTGATGGCGAGACGCCTCGGCTGGGACTCCATGGCCTCCAAGGCATTTTCGATGATATTGAAGATGGCGCGACCGAAGTTTTCCCGATCCACGGCAAGCTGCGGCGGATTGTCCATCAGGTCCAGGGTGACGGCGATTTTCCTGGCCCTGATCTGTGCATCCAGGAAGGTAAGTGATTCCCTGATCAGGGCATGGATGTCCAGCGGTTCCCGGAAAGCGAGCGCCGCGCTTTTGAGTTCGATGAGTTCGGTGACCATCCGCTCCAAACTGGCGACGTTCTGGAGAATGATCTCCATGTAGGGGCGGTTCTTGTCGTCCTCCGCCATATTTTTGAGTATCCGCCGGGTAAAGCCGCCGATGGCCACCAGCGGGTTGCGCACCTCGTGGGAAACCTCGTCCACCATGTGGTCAAGGGCCTCGTTCTTTTCTTTTTCCGCCATCTCCTTGCTGGCCGTCTTTTTGCCGAGCAGCGACCGGACCCGGGCGACAAGCTCCTTGTAATCGAAGGGCTTGGTGATGTAGTCGTCGGCGCCGAGGTCGAGCCCCTGCACTTTGTCCGGGGTCTCGCTCTTGGCGGTGAGCATCAGCACCGGCAGATGCCGGGTGGCTGGATTTTCCCTCAGTCGTTTGCAGACTTCGAACCCGTCGAGCTTGGGCATCATCACATCGAGAATTACCAGATCGGGCAGGCTTTCGGCAACCTTGGCCAGGGCCTCCTCGCCGTCAAAGGCCTCCACCGTGTCATATCCTTCGGCCCGGAACCGTTTGCGCAACAGTTCGACGGTATCCGCCGTGTCGTCAACGATGAGAATTCTTTCTTTCATTGGTCCAGGTCAGTTGAGGTTGCGGGCGATCTGTTCCGGCAGTTCCCGGACGTTGATCGGCTTGGCGATGTAATCGGAGCAGCCGGCGGCCAGCGCTTTCTCCCGGTCACCCTTCATGGCGTGGGCGGTGAGGGCGATGATCGGCGTATCCATTAATCCCGCCATTTGGCGGAGCTGCCGGGTGGCCTCAAGTCCGTCGATCTTAGGCAGGGCGATGTCCATCAGGATCAGATCCGGCCGATCCGAAGTCGCCTTGGCAAGAGCCTCCTCGCCGTCAACCGCCTCGCAGGTCGCATAGCCGCACCGCTTGAGAATCTTAACAACCAGTTCGCGGTTGTCCTGGTTGTCGTCAACGATCAGGATTTTTTTCCCGACTCCTTCGTTTTCTGTTGGCATGGGGTAAACTCCGATAACGGCAAAATGGCAAAGTCAAAACGGCCGGAGAGAAATCGGCCGAAGGTGTCAGGGTCAGCGGTCGCATTTTTTGATGGTTTCCACCAGTTCCTTGAGCAGCTCATCCTCGTCGAGCAACCCCTTGTCGAGGATGGCCCGGATGCGGCCGTTGAGGTGTTCCATGGCTTCCTCGGGCAGTTGCTGCTGGGTGATAAGGATGAGTGGAATGTGCATGGTCCGCGGGTCGGTCTTGATCTGTTCGATGAGGTCAACGCCGCCCGCTGCCGGCATGAAGGGGTTGAAGACGATGAGATCCGGCGGCTGGCAGGCAAGGGCCTCGGTCGCCTCGGCGTGGTTTTGGGCGCAGCCGATCTCGTAGCCGCCCTCGTCCAGGAGGCGGCAGATGGTGTCCAGCGCGTGGCGGTCGTTGTCCACCACCAGGATTTTTTTGATCGTCGGCCGCATCTTCTGGAGGGATTTGAGCTTGCGGAGGAGAAGTGTCTTGTCGATGGGCTTGACCAGATATTCGGCGGCGCCGAGGCTGAAGCCGAGTTTCTTGTTGTCGACGATGGAGAGGATCACCACCGGGATGTCCTGGGTGGCGGGGTTCTGTTTGAGTTCATGAAGCACCTGCCAGCCGTCCTTGCCCGGCATCATGATATCCAGGGTAATGGCCGCCGGCTGCAGTTCCACGGCCAGGCGCACTGCGTCGTGGCCGCTGAGCAGGCCGACGATCTGGAATTCATCGCCCGCATACTTTCGCACCAGTTCGATGACCTCGGGGTTGTCGTCGATGACCAGCACCCTTTTCGGGAATCTTGTGTCGTCCTGCCGGGGCAGCTCGATGACGGTTCCGTTTTTGCTTTCTTCGTCGGCCAGCAGTATCTTTTCGATGATTTCGCATGTCTGGCAATAGGCGGTCTTTTCGGCGTCGAAGGCGATTTTCTCTCCCTTGCAGTGAGTGCCTTGGATCAGCCAGCAGCGCAACTCCATGTTGCTGTAGGCGGGGCAGCTCGGTTGGCCGCAGTGGCCGAAATCCCAGCAGCGGATCGGTTTACCGCCGAAGTTGGCCGCTTGGCGGAAGATTTGCGGTGAGCCGTTGAGGGCATCGGCCAGGCGGTCGGCAAGGGTGATGTCGACCATGGGTTCGATCGGTTTTTCAAGGAGTGCGCGGTCGATGGGCAGGGTGAAGCAGAAGCTGCTGCCTTGGCCGAATGTGCTCTCCACCCAGATTCTGCCCTTATGGAGGACGACCAGTCCCCGGGCGATGCAGAGGCCCAGGCCGGTTCCCTCATACGGACGAATGGTCGAGCCGTCGATCTGGCTGAACTTGTCGAAGAGCTTGTGGATGTCCTTTTCGTGGATGCCGATGCCGCTGTCCTCAATACAGATCCGGACAAACTGTTTTGCCTCCGGCGAAGGGTGGATATGGATGGTGATGGCACCCTGTTCGGTGAACTTGACGGCGTTGGAGAGCAGGTTGATGAAAATCTGCCGGACCTTGTCTTCGTCGATATAGACTTGGTCCAGGTCGGCGGCGAAATCCAGGACGAGAGCGAGTCCCTGCTTGGCCATGGTGGGTTCGAAAATGGTCGCCACCGATTTGGTGAGCGCCTTGATGTCGATGGATCTTGGGTCGAGTTCGATCTTGCCCGATTCAATTTTAGCCATGTCCAGGATATCGTTGATCAACTGCAGGAGATGGCGGGCGTTGTTGTGTACTTTTTCGAGGCTTTTCTCCTGCTCTGCGTTGATCTCGCCGTCCACCCGGTCAAGCAGCAGGTCGGTGTAGCCGATGATCGAATTCATCGGCGTCCGCAGTTCGTGACTCATGTTGGCTAGGAAGGCGGACTTGAGCCTGTCCAGTTCCCGCAACTCGCGGTTGGCCCGCTCAAGGAGCACCGTTTGCTCCCGCAGCATCACGGTGCGGCGGTCCACTTCTTGCTCAAGTTCCCTGTTGAAGGAGGATATCTTGGCGCAGAGCTTTTCCAGATTGTCGAGGGTGAGGTTGATGTGGCGGGCGATCTGGTCCATGGCGTCGCCCTTGCCCCGCTCCTCGGCCCTTGCCTTGAGATTGCCGCCGTCAACCATGGAGAGCACGGCCAGCAGCTCCCGCATCCGTTCTTCGAGGTACTGTCGCTGCTCCTCCTCGTGTTCGGCGGTTTTCTTGATGTAGCGAAGTCGTTCGGCCTCGAGGACGTCGCTGATGTCCTTGAGAATCTGGACGGCGCCGATCACCTTGCCGCGCATGTCGATGAGGGCGCTGGCGCTGGCCATGACCGGCACCTTCTTGCCGGCCCGGTTGGTGATGACGGCGGTGATGCCTTCCACGGTCACGCCTAGATCAAGGCAATAATAGAGGGGACAGGTGACGGTGCCGCAGTGGTCGCTGTCGAAGACCTCCCGGCAGGTGAGCAGCCCTTCGGTTTCTTCCCTGCTATAGCCGCTGAGCTTTTCGCACGCTTCGTTCATGTAGGTGATCACCATGCTGGGATCGACGATGAAGAGCGGGGCGGCGATGGCAGCGCGTAAGCTGTTGAAGTAGCCGATCTGCTCCTTGACGCTGGTCGCCATGATATTGAAGGAGTTCGCCAGGGAGCCGATGGCGTCCGTGCTCCGCACCGTTACCGAGGCGTCCAGGTCGCCGTGTGCGATCTGCCGTGATTTCTCGGCCAGTTCCTCCACCGGCCGAATCACCAGCTTGGTAAGGAGCAGATGGGTGAGGAGGATGATAGCGCAAATGCCGAGCAGGCTGATGGCGATGGTGCGGTCGCGCAGGGCGGCGATGGCGCGATAGGTCTTGTCGGTGGTGAGCCGGATGACCAGGTAGCCCAGAACCTTGCGCGATTCGCCATGACAGTGATGGCATTCTTTCTGGTTGACGAGCGGATGCAGGGTAAGCAGGTAGCGGTGTCCATCCCGCTTTTCTTCGAATGCTTGATCGGCCTGGGGCTGCTCTGCGATCAGCAACCGCTCCATGGTAGTGAGCACCTTCAGGTTGGCGGTGAATTCGGCCATGGAGGAGCCGATCCGTTCGGCATGGCTGGCAAAGACGATCTGCCGGTTGAAGTCGCAGATCACGATTTCGTTGTCCCGCAGGCTTTCGCGCAGTTCGGTAAGCTGCTGTTTTACGGAAGCGCTGTCACCCATGGCCATGGGGTGGCGGATGGCAGTGTAGGCCACCGATTTCAGCTCCCGGCCGTGTTCGGTCATCTGCTCCTGGAGTTGGCGGCGCTGGCTGGCCACGGCCAGAACAATGACCCCGGCCATAACCATGGCGACACAGAAGGTGAGAGCGACAAGAATCTTGGCGCTGAGCCGTTTTTTGATGAGGGTGTGCGGATTGATCATCAATGCGCTCCGCCGTGGATCAAGGGTTTGAAGCGGAAGGTCTGCACCCTGTCCGAGATGTGGCACTCCTCGCATTCCTCCTTGGAAAGGCGTCGCCTGATGGCGGCGAGCGAGCCGGTCTGGACGTGGATGCTGCCGGGGCCGTGGCAGACCTCGCAGCCGGCATTTTTGAGCAGGGGAGTCTCTTCAATACTGACAAAGCCTCCCGGCTTGCCGTAGCCGGTGGTGTGGCAGCCGTAGCAGCGGTTGACCTCCTCGGCGGTGAGTCCCTTGCGCAATCGTTCGATGCTTTCAAAGGAACGGTTCTTCTTGGCATAGGTGATAAATCGCTGGTATTCTTGCGGATGGCAAGGTTGGCAGGCCTGGACGCCGAGGTAGGTGGCCATGGACTGCTTTTGGCCGGCGGGGCAGCTGGTTGGATCAAGCAGGAAGCAGGGGAGGGCCAGGAGGGCGGAGAGGATAAGAATTCCGGTCCGGGTTCTGGATGGGAAGAAATGCATCGGACTCTCCTCTGTCGGTCAGGGGCGCTGCTCGGCAAACTTACCATATTTGTAAAATATGTCTTAATACCTCCCGTTGCGCAAGGAAATAGTTCTTGACGTCAATCGTTGCCGTCGAAAAAAAGGAGTTGGGAAAGAAGTCTGTGTAACCGGCGGTTGGGAGAGATGATGTCGATCGGAAAGAGTGGAGAGCAAACCGTTCATGCCGCCAGTTGTTTTTCGTGGTGTCACCGTTCGCTGGCAGCCCGGGAAAGATGCCCCAACTTTTTCTGTTGCGCTTTTGCCGGTTGTGAAGCAGTTCCATGTCCTCTGGCGGTCTCGTGTAGCATCTCTGCTTTCCGCTTTGAAAAAAAGACGCTGGAGTGCCTGCTTTTTCAGCCTACGGCATCATTCTGGACGGATGTATTGTGTAGCCGAAGCCAAAACAAAAAAACGAAGCTGAGCAGGCCGGGTTTTTTCTTGCGTCCTACGCGAAGAGAAGCTGTTTTTCACCCTGCACTATGGTAGAATACAATCGAAAGCTCTCCAATCGGCTGCTCCTTGCGGGCGGCAATTTAATCACTGTGATGGAGGAAATGCATGGAACTACAAGTTGAAGGGCGGAATCTGGAAATCCGTAAAGCCTGGCAGGACAAAATCGAAGAGGAGAAAGGACGTCTTGATCGTCACCATCCCGGCCTTGTTCATCATCTGCGTATCTCCATTGAGGAGACTGCCGGACATAAAGCGGGCGGCCACGAAGTCCGCATGGTGGCTTCCGTTCCCAATGACACCGTGGTTGTGAAAAGAAAAGGAGAGACGGTGCGCCCCCTTCTGGTGGAAGCGTTCGACACCCTTGGTCTCCAGTTGAAGGAATTGCAGCGCAAGCGGCGACAGACCGTCAAGGAGCCGGAAGGCGCGGCTGCTGGCCCGTCCGTGGGCACCATCAAGAGCTTGTTTCCGTATGAGTCGTATGGGTTTCTCCTGACCCTGGACGGTCAGGAGGTTTATTTTCACGAGAATGCTTTGAAAGATGTGACCATGGCCCAGTTGGCCGAAGGGGACGAAGTCCGTTTCGGCGAGGGAGAAGGGGACAAGGGGCCGACCGCTGCCTGGGTAAAGCTGGTTAAATAAAGAATAAAAGATAAGGGGCGCAAAGATACCAGAAAAAGAGATCTTTGCGCCTTGGTGTATCCTGAGTTTTTTTGGCTTATGTCTGGTGTGTGTTCGACAGGGCTTTTATGAGCGTGTCGAAGGGCTCGCCATAAACGGGAAACCCAATGATTTTAGGATGTCTACCGTTCGCTCCGAGCTTGTCGAAGGGCGTTTTTAGATTATATGGGAGAGAAGGACAGGCAGATGACGGTGTTGCGGCAGGTTGAGCTTGGCTCGGAATACCTGCAGGAAAAGGAAGAAATAATTTGCCAAAAGATTGCCGCCCGCAAGAAAGAGTTGGGCGGCAATCTTTTGATTTTAGGGCATCACTATCAGCAGGAGGCGACTTTTCAGTTCGCCGACCAGACCGGGGATTCCCTCAAGCTTGCCCGCAATGCCGCCGAGGCCAGGGACCGGAAGTATATCGTCTTCTGCGGCGTGCATTTCATGGCGGAATCGGCCGACATCCTCACCGCGCCGGATCAGGTGGTCATCCTGCCCGATCTGCGGGCTGGTTGCCCCATGGCCGACATGGCCACCAGCGAAGAGGTGGCCTGGGCCTGGGAGGATTTGGCCAAGGTAACCAGCGGCCGGGTTATCCCTGTGACCTACGTGAATTCCTCGGCCCTGCTTAAGGCTTTTGTCGGCAGGCACGGCGGCTCGGTCTGCACCTCTTCCAATGCAGAGCGTGTTCTCACCTGGGCCTTGGAGCAAGGGGACAAGGTTTTCTTTTTTCCCGACGAGCACCTGGGCCGCAACTCCGCCGGCGCCCTAGGCATTGCCGATGATGAGGTTGTGCTCTGGCAGCGAGATAAGCCATTGGGCGGCAACACCCCGGAGGCTTTGGAGAAGGCAAAGGTCATCCTCTGGGACGGTTACTGCACGGTGCATATGCAGTTCACCGCCGCCCATGTGGCCGCCTGGCGGGAGCGAGACCCGGAGGTACGGGTTATTGTCCATCCGGAATGCCGCAACGAGGTGGTGAGCCGGGCTGACCAGTATGGCTCCACCGAGGCTATTATCAACGCGGTGCGCGATTCCTCTCCGGGCAGCAAATGGGCCATCGGCACCGAGGTTAATCTGGTAAATCGGCTCAAGCGCCAGTACCCGGATCGGGAGATCCACTCGCTTTCTCCCTTCCAGTGTCTGTGTTCCACCATGTACCGGATCAAACCCGGTTACTTGCTGTGGGTACTGGACAATCTGGCCCAGGGGAAGGTGGTCAATCGGATCACCGTACCGCCGGAAGTGGCGGCCGAGGCCAAACTTTCTCTCGACAGAATGTTGCGGATCTGACCCCATGCAAAACATCTACTTCGACAACAATGCTTCCACCCCGCTCGACCCCACAGTGCGGGAAGCCATGGCCCCCTATCTGACGGAATGGTTCGGCAACCCCTCAAGTACCCACCGTTTCGGCGAGGCCGCGCGACGGG
Organism: Pseudomonadota bacterium; assembly: GCA_018829945.1. Classification (GTDB taxonomy): domain Bacteria; phylum Desulfobacterota; class Desulfobulbia; order Desulfobulbales; family Desulfurivibrionaceae; genus Thiovibrio. The sequence continues at coordinate 7,722 of JAHJTI010000025.1, forward strand.
GGCTGGATTTGTCCCGGGAGCAGGTAGCCGGGCTGCTCGGCTGCCATCCGGGACGCATTGTCTTGAACAGCGGCGGCACCGAAGGTAACAACACCGCCATCCTCAGTGCGGTCAGGGCAAATCCCGGAAAGAAACATATCATTTCCTCGCAGGTCGAGCACGGTTCGGTGCTGGCGCCGTTAGAGTTTCTCGCAAGTCAGGGCTACGATATCGAGTTGCTTGGGGTGGATGAAAAGGGCGGTCTGAATCTGGAATCGCTCAAAGGCGCTATCCGGGCCGATACCGCCCTGGTTTCTCTCATGGGAGCGAATAACGAAACCGGGGTGATCTGGCCTGTTGCGAAAATTGCGGCCATCTGCCGGGAGCGGGGTGCGCTCTTTCACTGTGACGCCATTCAACTGGCGGGCAAGGCGGTCTTTTCGGTAGAGGAACTCGGGGCGGATTATCTCACCATCGCCGGACATAAACTCCATGGCCCCAAAGGGGTCGGGGCGCTCTATGTAGCCAGAACCGCGCCGTTTACCCCGCTGATCATGGGCACCGGACAGGAAGACGGTAGGCGATCCGGCACTGAAAACGTCTCTGGCATCGTTGGTCTTGGTCAGGCGTGTGCCCTGGCCATGGGTATGTCCGAAATTGAACATCAGAAACTGGCGGAACTGCGGGATCGTCTTGAGGCGGGGATTGTCGCCGCGATCCCCGATGTTCGGGTAAATGGCGCAGCCTCTCCCCGGCTGGTCAACACCACAAGCGTAAGCTTCAAGCATGCGGCTTCTGCCGGGCTGATCCAGGATCTTGATGCGGGCGGGATTGCTGTCTCGGCCCATGCCGCCTGCCAGAGCGGTGACCTGGACCCTTCGCATGTGCTGCGGGCCATGCGGGTGGGGGAAGCTTTTCTGCATGGGACCCTGCGGATCAGCCTCAGTCGCTATAATACCGAGGCAGAAATCGTGGCCCTGTTGGCCCTTTTGCCGGAAGCGGTGGCAAGGTCACGGCAGGGTTTCGCCCTGTAATTGTGTAAACATTCCGCAGCACCGCATCTGTTTCGCAGTCTCGCTGCGCTTGCTTAGCTGTCATCGGCCTGCTCATGTGCAATTACTTCGCAGACCTCTGGAGTTTATATCCCAGGGAGGGTGCGCATCTGCGGCAGCAGCGAAGCGGCGCTGCAGAACATTTACATTGAGAGATTGTACTTTATTCGTTCCAGTGGAACGAGGGCATAGCCCCTGAAAAAGAAAAAGGAAACGGAGTATGTGTGGAATAGTCGGGTATATCGGGCAGCGGCATGTGGTGCCCATTCTTCTCGAAGGATTGAAGCGTCTGGAGTACCGTGGCTATGATTCGGCCGGGGTGGTGTATGTCCACGGCGGCAAGCTGCAGAAGCACCGGGCTGCCGGTAAACTCGGGAAGCTTGAAGAACTGCTGGAGACGGTGCGTAACCGAGACAGCCACATCGGTCTGGGTCATACCCGCTGGGCCACCCACGGCGCGCCTTCCGAACTTAATGCCCATCCGCACTGCGATTGCACCGGCGATCTGGTTGTGGTCCATAACGGTATTATCGAAAATTACCATACCCTACGGGAAGAGTTGCAGGGACGCGGGCATGTTTTCTGCTCGGAAACCGACACCGAGGTGCTGGCTCATCTCATTGAGGAACATCTCTCCTGCGGGGATCTGGTCAAGGCGGTGCGTCAGGCCTTGAAAAAGGTCGAAGGTTCCTACGCCATCGGGGTTTTATGGACAGGGCAGCCGGACAGACTGGTGGCGGTGCGGAATCAGAGCCCCTTGGTTCTCGGGATTGCCGAGGGGGGCGGCTGCCTCATGGCTTCGGATATCCCGGCCTTGCTTCCCTATACCGATCAGGTGGTTTTTCTGGAGGATCGGGAGCTTGCCGTCCTGAAACAAGGGGAATGGCAGGTGATGGGACTTGGTAATGGCCGCAAGGTGGTCAAGGAGATCAAGACCATCGAGTGGAATGCGGCCATGGCCGAGAAGGGTGGATACCGGCATTTCATGCTCAAGGAAATTTTCGAACAGCCCCAGGCCATTCTCAACACCTTTCGCGGACGGCTCGACCCGGAAACCGGCAGGGTTCAGCTGCCGGAGATAGGCTTGAATCCTGCGGAGCTCAAAAAGATCAGCCGGATTTCCCTGGTGGCCTGCGGCACTTCCTGGCATGCGGCTCTGGTGGCAAAATACTGGTTGGAAAAATGGGTGGGGATTCCGGTTGAGGTGGATATCGCTTCGGAATTCCGCTACCGCCGTCTGCTGCTCGACGAAACCGTGATGGTGGTGCCCATTTCCCAGTCCGGAGAAACCGCCGATACCCTCGCGGGGTTGCGGCTTGCCAAAAAGATGGGGGCCAAAGTCATCGCCATCTGCAATGTACTGGGCAGTACCATCACCCGGGAGGCGCACGGCACGATATACACCCATGCCGGACCTGAGATTGGGGTGGCCTCCACCAAGGCATTCACCTGTCAGCTTACGGCCCTGCTCCTGCTCACCCTCTTTTTGGGCGAGGTTCGAAAAACCATTACAGCAAAAAATCGCAAGAGTATCGGCCATGCCCTCCTCGGCCTGCCCGGACTTATGGAACAGG
>JAHJTI010000281.1 GCA_018829945.1 Pseudomonadota bacterium
GGCCCGGCCCATAATGGTGATGCGAGTGCCGGGGACAATGCCCATGTCGCGGATGCGTCGGCCAAGTTCGCCGCCGACCTTGACCGCGGTAATGGTGCCTGACTGGTCTTTCTGCATTTCTCGGAGCAGAATTGTTGGCATGTGCTTTCTCCATGGTGCTGTGTTGATTGATGCTGATGAGGGGCAATAATAAAAACCCGCGGTTAAGATGTCAATAGTTTTTTTAGGTTGCAGAATAAAATTATACGACCCGAACTTTTTGGTCTGGGGATTTTTATGCCGGGAATGGGGCAGGGGTGGAGTTAAAAGCGGGGAGAGCCGGAACAGCGGCGCCCCGCTTCCGGAGATACGAAAGCGGGGCGCAGAATACCGCAAGAATCAAGAATTGTTCGGCAACCTACATATCTTTGACTGACGGTGCTGCTACTTCTACTCCCGGGTGTTGCGCATCATGCCCAGAGAGTTGGGGTGGTGCATGTCCATGTCCATGTCTATGGTATGGCAGACCTTGCAGTTACGGTTGGCTCCCATGGGGTATGGGTTGCCCTGATACTGGAGGGGGCCGAAGTTGTCCCGCTCCTTTTCGTAGGGGTTGGTCGCAGGGTAAATGGCGTGCGCGCTGCCATGGCAGGCAGCACAATGGATGCTGCCCGAGTTATCGTGCCGGTTGCGGTACAGTTCCTTCCCGTCCTTGGTCCAGACATTAAAGGCGTTGACCGTTTCCGGCGGTGAAAAATTGACATGGCAGGTGAGGCAATCCGGCTCATTCAGCCATGGGGTGCGCGGCTTGATATCGCCAAGGCTCGATGCAAGTCTGGGCTTTAAGTGCTCCATCAGCCTGTCCGCCCCAGCCTTACCCGCCTTTTTTTCGGCCAGGAGCAGGGAAAGGGCATGGTCCTCAAGGGTGCCGTGGCAGTTGGTGCAGTCAAGCCCGATATCATTATGTACGCCGCGCAGGAAGAGGGTGTTGCCCTGGGAATTGTTCGGGTGACACAGGGCGCAGGCCTCAGCGCCCCGGCCGGTGAGGAAGTTGGCATGCCAGCCGTGGATGGAGGCAGACAGATTGAGCAGATTCGGATTGCCCGGTGCATTAAGAGCCGGGTCGGGATGACAGCTCTGGCAGAGCAATGGTTTTCCGGCCTTGGCCGAGGCCATCAGGCTGGTTTTGTTGAACCGGTCGTGGATCGTGAGAAAATCCTCGGTCGCCCCCTTTGAAATGCCGGCAACCTCCTTGCTCCAGCCGCCCCCATGGCAGTTTTTGCACCCCATTTCCGTGGAAACAGGCCCAATCATCCGGGTGGAGGCGAGCAAGGCGTTGGTGGCCTTATCCCTCGCCTCGATGGTGAAGGAGGGGTAGGGCATATAACCGCCTGCGGCCGGATACGGCACCACCGGCACCTTGTCGGCGACAAAACCTCTGGTTTCCGGATCGGCACTCATGGTGCCGGCAAGGGTATTGCCGCTGAGGCCGATATTGTCGGGTTTGCTGGTGCCGTAGAGGGAAGGCAGGTATTTCCAGAAGTCCACCTTGTCGGCGGGTTTGTCAAAGCCCGGCTCCACCTGATAGGTAAGGATCACCCCATCGGTGACAACCTCCGGACTCGGGCCGCGCTTGATCAATTGCGCATGGAGATTGTTTCCCGGAGGCAGGAAGCTGAAATAGCTGTCCGCGTCGGTCATGCTGTGCATGCCCAGATTGTTCCAGGCGAGCAGGACATACTCGGAGGTTTCCGGATCAAAGGGCAAAGGGGCCAGAGGCGGTGCGCTGAGTTTGGCTGCGGCCTCAGGCTGTTTTTTTCCTTGGAGTCCGTCCACCAGAAAAGTGGCCAGGGCGTTACGTTCGGCAAACGTGCCGGGGAAGGGCGGCATGCAGCCGATGAGCTTGCCCTGGCCGCTGATTTCGCCCTCCATTACATACACGGAGGTATACTTGGCACTTAATTTTTTGATGTCGCGAATGGGGCCGCCGATGGAATGGCAGGAACCGCAGAAGATGTTGTAGATCTGCCTGCCGACAACAAGGCGGTTTTCATCGGTGATTTCCTTGCTGGTCCACTTGGCTGAGGCGAGCACCCCTTTTTGGGATACCGCGTCAAGATCCTTGGCCAGGATGGAGTTGGCGTAAATATGGCCGTAGATGGTGTATGGCCTGCGACTTCCCTCCCGGATGTACTCAAAAGAGCCCATGTAGGCGATGCCGAGCAGGAGCAGAAAAACGGCCAGGGCGCGCTTTGCGGTCTGGGGCAGCCTGATCGCCATGAGCAGACCGCCGAGAAAGAGAATAGGCGAGCCCCACATGAAAAAGGAGAGAAAGGGCGCCAGAGTGGGATCGAGGTTGAGCACCCAACTCTTTGGTCCTTCCGGCAAGCTCTGTGCATACCACCAGGCCGAGGCCAAAAAGAGCAGGAAAGGGGCGAGCAGCCAGGTGGCGCAGTAGCGCACCATGGTGTGTCGCAGGTCCTGATCCTTGATGGCTGTAGAGGTCAGGAAGCCGTACAGGCCTGCCAGCATCAGGCAAAGAAAGGTTCGAAAGAAAAGGGCCGGCCAAAAGGTGGGATTGAAGATGCCGTCCCAGAAATTGCCGGTATTGAGCCACTCGCCAGGGGTGAGCATGACCCCGATGATCCCGTTGATGGCAAAGAGGGAGAGCCAGGCAAAGATGAAATAGAGCCAGCCGAGGGTCAGGTGGCTTTTCCGCTCCATGCGGCCGAAGGTCTGGTAGTAGATGAGGATGGAAACGATTTCGACGAGAAAAAACACCCATTCGATGGCCCAGCCGAAGACAAAATTATGGATAAGAATCGAGGTGGCGGCCGGAGCAATCAGGGCGATGGTGAACCAGATGCCCACTCCGGTGATGGCGCCCAGCACCAGGGTGAGGAGCAGGAAAAACTTTGTGTGTTTACGGGTGTAATCAAGAATCGGCTGCGAGTTCTCCCGGTAGCCCTTCATCTCGGTGAGCACGAGAAAAAGGCCGCCGCCGATGGCAAAATGGGAAATATACACGTGCAGGATGGCAATGAGGGCGATGAGCAGCCCGCCGCCGGAAAAATCCAACTGCCAGACCGGATAATTCATCA
>JAHJTI010000297.1 GCA_018829945.1 Pseudomonadota bacterium
CATGATGGCGGAGGTGTTGGCCCGGCGTTTTGCCAGGGGGCTGGCGGAAAACGATCTGCCTGACCTTCTCCTGGTTGACGGCGGCAAGGGTCAACTCGGCGTGGCCATGCAGGCCTTGGCGCAAGCGGGTAACAGCTGTGCATGCGAACTTGCGGGGATTGCCAAGGAGAAGGGTGATGAAGGAGAAAAACTGTATCGACCCGGCAGGAAAAATCCTGTCATCCTGGCTAGGAATTCCCCGGTGCTCCTCTATCTCATGCGGATCAGAGACGAGGCGCACCGTTACGGCATAACTATTCACCGGAAATTGCGGCGAAAAGAAACCTTGGCCTCTACCCTTGAGCAGATTCCCGGCGTGGGCAAGATCCGCCGGGAGTTGCTGCTACGGGAACTTGGCAGCATGCACAGGATTGCGCGGGCTGGCGTGGCGGAACTTGCTGCAGTGGAGGGAATAGGCTCGGCGCTGGCCGAACAGATCTGGCGTCATTTGCATGATGAGGATGGCGCATGGCCAGCAGGGCAGGAGAAATGAGCAGGCTGAAAAACAAGTGCTGAGAAGCCCGGAGCGGATGATCAAGGATTATTGTTGCTTTTTGGACCTTGAAAAACTAAATTGCTATGTTCCGTAACGATCAGTTTTTAAGCGCATTACGGGGACAGTCTCACTGAATAAGCGATAAACCGGGATGGTGTGTGCGTGCGGGTGTTTTTCCGACACACTCTGCCATCCTTTCCTTGATTGCCTGGAGAAAATACTATGTGGGAATATACGGACAAGGTTAGGGATCATTTCATGAATCCCAGAAATGTTGGTGAAATTGAGAATGCGGACGGGATCGGCGAAGTTGGGTCCCTTGCCTGCGGCGATGCCCTTAAACTGTTTCTCAAGCTCGATGATGCCGGTAAGATTGCCGAGGCCAAATTCCAAACTTTTGGCTGCGCCAGCGCCATTGCCTCATCCTCGGCCCTGACCGAGATCGTCAAGGGGATGACTCTTGACGAGGCAGCCAAGGTGACCAATCAGGACATTGCCGATTACCTGGGCGGTCTGCCCAAGGAGAAGATGCACTGTTCGGTTATGGGCCGCGAAGCGTTGGAGGCGGCCATTGCCAATTACCGCGGCCTGCCCATCCCCATGGCCGAAGGCGAGGTGGTCTGCGAATGCTTCGGGGTCACCGATCTTGAGATAAAGCGAGCCATTGAGGAGAACAACCTCCAGAATGTCGAGGAGATCACCAATTTCACCAAGGCCGGCGGCGGTTGTGGCAAATGCCTTGACCGGCTGGAAGAGATCCTCCGGGAGACCCGGAAGGAAACGATGCCTCTCATTCCGGACAAGCGGCCGGGCAGAATGACCACCATCCAGAAAATCAAACGGATCGAGGAAGTGCTCGAGCGTGAGGTGCGGCCCGCCCTGCGCAAGGACGGCGGCGATATCGAGCTGATCGACGTGGACGGCGATTATGTCATTGTTTCCCTGCGCGGGGCCTGTGTCTCCTGCAAGAAATCGCAGACCACCTTGAAGGAATATGTGGAAAAGAAATTGCGCGAACAGGTGCTGGACACCCTGATCGTTGAGGAGGGTAAATAATGAACACGGTTGTCTATATGGACAATAATGCCACCACCCGGGTTGCTCCGGAAGTGGTCGAGGTCATGCTGCCGTATTTTTCCGATCTGTATGGAAATCCTTCCAGCATGCACACCTTTGGCGGTCAGGTGGGCAGGGCGGTACGTGAGGCACGAGGAAAGATCGCCTCGCTTATCGGCGCTCAACCTGACGAACTTATCTTTACCAGTTGCGGCACCGAGTCTGACTCAACCGCCATCCTCTCCGCCTTGCAATCCTTCCCGGAAAAACGCCACATCGTCACCACGAGGGTAGAGCATCCGGCGGTAAAAAATCTTTGCGAGAGCCTGGATAAACTCACCGGCCACAAGCACCGGATCACCCAGTTGCCCGTAAACTGCGACGGAACCATTGACCTGAAGCTCTACGAAGAGAGCCTCAGCGATGAAACCGCCATTGTCAGCGCCATGTGGGCAAACAACGAGACCGGGGTGATCTTCCCCATCAAGGAAATGGCGGAGATCGCCAAGAGCCGGGGGATTTTGTTTCATACCGATGCGGTCCAGGCGGTGGGGAAAATTCCCATCAACCTGTCACAAGTACCGATTGATTTCCTTTCGCTTTCCGGGCATAAATTACATGGTCCCAAGGGAATAGGGGTTCTGTATGTTCGCAAGGGTACGCCTTTTGTTCCTTTTATTATTGGTGGACATCAGGAGCACGGTCGTCGTGGAGGCACCGAAAATGTTGCTTCCATTATCGGTCTGGGCAAGGCCTGCGAAATGGCTGCCACGCAGATGCAGGATGAAAATACCAGGGTGAAGGGTTTGCGGGACAAGCTTGAAAATGGCTTGCTTGCCTCCATTCCGAGCTCCCTGCTGAATGGGCACAAGACCCTGCGTTTGCCCAATACGACCAATATCAGTTTTGAATATGTAGAGGGCGAGGCCATCCTGCTCCATCTCGACCGCTTCGGGATTTGCGCTTCCTCGGGATCTGCCTGCACGTCCGGTTCGCTTGAGCCTTCGCATGTCATGCGGGCCATGGGCGTACCCTTTACTGCGGCGCATGGTTCGATTCGTTTGAGCCTCAGTGTGTATAACACCGAGGATGAAATAGATTTTGTTCTGGAAAAATTGCCTCCGGTCATTGCTCAGCTTCGCGAGATGTCGCCATTCTGGCAGAGCGAGCATAAAGGCAAAGTCGGTGGCAGCCAGTGCAAATGCAGCTGTTCCTAATAGAAACGTGATAAGGATAACAACATGAAAGTTATACCGGCTTCGTTTCAGATACTTGAGGAACTCGACAACCAGAGTCTGGCAGTTCGCATCGAGGTATGCGGACGTCTGTGTTATAAATCCGAGGACAAAATCAGCGAAGATTCCGCTGAGCCTTTTGTTAAGGGGATTGTCAAGCACGGCCATAATTCGGTTATGGAAATGGCGGCCCTGACCGTGCGGGTTGAAATTGACAGCGAATCGCTGGTGACCCAGTTTTTGAGCGTTATCCCGAAATTCATCCAGTTTGACCGGATCGAAAAAAAGGTGTTGCTCATCACCGGAACCATCCGGGCTTTCCGCGAATTGGCCCGCGATTACGGGAAGGTCAAGGTGATCAAGGCTATTGCCGGTCATCTTGCCGAACAGCATCCGCTGTTCTTTTTTGATCTGACGCCGAAACGAGGATGGCTTCCCCAGGATGGAGTGCATGTTGCCCGGTTGTCGCTTGCCGAGGTCGATGCTCTTTCCGCGGACCTGCTGGCAAAGCACCGTTATGTTGCGGTGCGGATCATCACCAACCGGGCCGTGACCCACGAGATCGTCCGGCATCGGCCTTGTTCTTTTCTGCAGGAAAGCCAGCGATATTGCCGGTATGCCGATGACAAGTTCGGCAACGAGGTAACTTTTATACAGCCTATGTTTTATGCCGAGGGAAGCAGCGAATACAAGCTCTGGCAGAAGGCTATGTTGGAGACGGAGAAAATTTATCTGAAGCTTCTTGCTACATCTACACCGCAAGCTGCCCGGACCGTGTTGCCAAACTCCTGCAAGACCGAGATCATTGTTTTTGCCAACCTGCTCGAG
>JAHJTI010000282.1 GCA_018829945.1 Pseudomonadota bacterium
AAATCCCACTTTCTCGCGCAGAATGGTACTCCTGGTCGTGGCAAGAAAATGTATGGCCGCAAGGGGGAAAGCTTTACTTTGTACGTTCCTCAGGGTTCCATCCTCAAGGATGCGGAAACCGGTGAAGTGCTGGCCGAGTTGTTGCACGATGGCGACAGTTTTCTCGCGGCCCGTGGCGGTGAAGGCGGCAAGGGCAATGTCCATTTTGCCTCGGCCCAGAACCGGGCGCCCCGTATTGCCACCAAGGGCAAGGAAGGCGATGAGCGCTGGTTTCGCATCGAGCTGAAGCTGCTGGCGGACATCGGCCTGATCGGCTTGCCCAATGCCGGGAAATCCACGTTGCTTTCCAAGTTATCCGCTGCCAACCCCAAGGTTGCAGACTATCCCTTTACCACCCTTGAACCGCAGCTTGGAGTTATGCATCTTGACGATTCCGGCTCCTGCATTATTGCGGACATTCCAGGGCTGATCGAGGGGGCGCACACTGGGGCAGGGCTTGGCCATAAGTTTTTGCGCCATATTGAACGCACCCAGATACTCCTCCATGTCATTGATGCTTCAACCGGTGATGACCAGCCCTTGCAGGAATACCGCACCCTGGAAAACGAGTTGCGCGTGTATAACGATGAGTTGATGGATCGGCAGCGTCTGGTGGTGCTCAACAAGATTGATCTGCTGGAAGACGAGCAACGGCTTGCTGCTCTGCAGGATATGTTTTTCAAAGCGGAAGGAGTCAGACCGCTTGCCATTTCGGCGCTTACCGGACAGGGGCTGAAGTAGTTGCAGGAAGCGTTGGGAGAGATGTTGATAGAAAGAGAGGCGTGATGACCACAGCGATGGAACATGACGAAGACCTGGCGCTGCGGCGCCGGTTTCTTGATCGGGCCAAAAGAGTTGTGATCAAGGTGGGCAGCGCCGTGCTCACCACCGGCGAAGGGTTGAATCATCCCGTGCTGGACAACCTTGCCAGGGAAATCTGTGCGCTCCGACAGAGTGGACGGCAGGTGATTCTGGTCAGTTCCGGCGCGGTCGCGGCCGGCCGACGGAAAATGGCGCTTGGCGACCGTCCTCTGACTCTGCGGGAAAAGCAGGCTGCCGCTGCCATCGGCCAGAGCAGCCTGATGCGCTCCTATGAAAAGATATTCGAACAGTTGGGCCAGAAGGTGGCCCAGGTTCTTCTTACCCACGACGCCCTGTCGCACAGGGACCGTTATCTCAATGTCCGCAATACCCTTTTTACCCTGCTGGACTGGGGGTTGATTCCCATCATCAACGAGAATGATACGGTTTCCGTGGAAGAGCTGCGTTTTGGCGACAATGACGCTCTGGGCGCCATGGTAACCAATCTCACCGAAGCGGATATCTTTGTCTGCCTGACCGATGTACCGGGTCTCTTTTCTGCCAACCCGCTTACCAATCCCGAAGCCAAGCCGGTGTATACTGTTGCCAAGATCGATGCCACGGTGCAGGGGATGGTCGGGAATGTACAGAGCGCCTTGGGTACCGGCGGCATGGGGAGCAAGGTCAAGGCCGCCAAGATGGTTTCGGCGCGGGGCGGGTGTTCCTTCATCGGACCGGGACGTGAGTCGGATACCATCTCCCGGCTTTTTGCCGGGGATTTGGTTGGGACATTTTTTCTGCCCCAGGAAGAAAAATTGGCGAGCCGCAAGCACTGGATTGCCTATACCCTGCGGCCGCAAGGCTCTCTGGTTCTCGATGGCGGTGCCTGCAAGGCATTATTGCAGGGAGGCAAAAGTTTGCTTCCTTCCGGAATTCTTGAGGTCCGGGGCAAATTTGGCATCGGAGCGCCGGTGCATTGCGTAAGCGAGAAGGGCGAACCCCTTGCCGCCGGGTTGGTCAACTATGCTTCCGGGGACATCGATAGGATTAAGGGTGTGAAGACCAACCAGATCGAACAGGTGCTTGAGCGGCCGAAGGATAGCGATGAGGTCATCCACCGCGATAATCTTGTAATCCTGTAACGGTTAAGCAGCACCACATCTGCTTTGTCATCGGCCTGTTCGTGTGCAATAGCAAACTTCGCAGACCTCTTGGTCGGCACTACTGCCGACAATTGACACGCGCATCTGTGGCACTGCTGGGCATTTACCGGGAATCAATCAAGTAAAATTTATACAGCAACAGCTGGGGGTATGTGATGTCCATCCAGGAAACGATCAAACAGATGGCGGTGGCGGCTAAAAAGGCGTCTCGGAATATGGCCAATCTTTCCACCGTAGCCAAGAATAATGCCTTGCTGAAGATGGCCGAGGCGCTTCTTGTTCAGAAGGCGTATATCCAGCAGGAAAACGGTAAGGATCTTGCCGCAGGTACGGAAAAGGGGCTGTCCAGTGCCATGCTCGACCGGCTCGCCCTCACCGACAAGGTGATCGACAGCATGGTCGGCGGCTTGCGCGAGGTTGCGGCCCTGCCCGATCCGGTTGGCGAGATCGATGAGATGGCCAAGCGGCCTAGCGGTATCACCGTCGGCCGGATGCGTATTCCTCTGGGTGTTATCGGCATGATCTACGAGTCGCGCCCCGATGTAACCGTGGATGCAGCAGCGCTTTGCCTTAAGGCGGGCAACGCCATTATCCTGCGGGGCGGCTCCGAGGCGATCCATTCCAATCTGGCTCTGGCCAAGGTGTTGCAGGAGTCCCTGGCAGCGGAGAAGATCGAGGCTGCGGCGGTTCAGGTGATTCCGGTCACGGACCGTGAGGCGGTAACAGCCATGCTCGTGCTTGATGAACAGATCGACTTGATCATTCCGCGCGGCGGGGAGGGGCTGATTCGTTTCGTGGCCGAGAACTCCCGCATCCCGGTGCTCAAGCATTACAAGGGCGTGTGTCATGTCTTTGTCGATGCGGACGCGGATCTGGACATGGGAGTGAATATCGTGATAAACGGCAAGGTGCAGCGGCCCGGGGTGTGCAATGCCTTGGAGGGTCTGCTGGTCCATAAGGATATTGCCGCTAAATTTTTGCCCAAGGTCTGGAGCGAGTTGAAAAAATCCGGCGTCGAGCTTCGAGGTTGTTCTCAGACCAAGGCGATTTTGCCGGAGATCACTGCGGCCCTGCCCGCGGATTTCGGCATGGAGTTTCTTGATCTGATTCTGGCGGTGCGGATTGTTGATGATCTTGACGCGGCCATGGATCATATTGTCCAGTACGGCTCACAGCATACCGAGGTGATCGTCACCAATAACTATGCCAATGGGCAGCGCTTTCTGCGCGAGGTTGACGCCTCGGCGGTTATGATAAACGCCTCAACCCGGTTCACCGACGGCGGCCAGTTCGGCCTCGGTGCCGAGATCGGTATCAGCACCACTAAGCTGCATGCATATGGGCCCATGGGCTTGAAGGAACTGACCACCAGGAAGTTCATCGTCTACGGAGACGGACAGGTCCGCGCTTAAGCAGGAGTCCGGAGAGAGCAGCTTGGAACTTCCGCATAATCTCGGCAAACGGGTGGGCATTCTGGGCGGCACCTTTGACCCGGTGCATAACGGCCATCTGGCCGTTGCCGAGGCTGTCCGGCAGGCGTTGTCCCTTTCGAGCCTTCTGTTTATTCCCGCTTTTTTGCCCCCGCACAAGCCGACCTACTCCATCTCCGCTTTTGATCACCGGGTCGCCATGCTGGACTTGGCGGTTGGGAGCAAGCCCGGTTTTTCCGTTTCCCGTCTGGAGGCGGAACGCGTGGGGCCATCCTACAGCATTGATACCCTGCGCACTCTGGGCCAGATTCTTGGCAAAGACGTTCACCTTTTTTTTATCATCGGCATGGACGCCTTTGCCGAAGTTTTCACCTGGAAAGAGAAGGGAGAACTTCTCGATCATGCCAGTTTTGTGGTGGTGGGGCGGCCGGATCAATGTCAACAGTCGTGTGCACAGACCGTGGCCGCGAATTTCGCCGGTTATTCCTTTGATGAGGGGCGGGGCAGCTGGCAGGGGAAACCCGGCCAAGGATCCATCTATCCTGTAACCATGGTGCCGGTCAAGGTATCTTCCACCGATATCCGGGAAGCAGTCCGGCAGGGCGGGCCCATTCGGGATCGTGTTCCGGCGGCGGTGGCGGACTACATAGACGCCCACGGGCTGTATCGGTGATATCCCTCCGTCACGATGCGGTTTCAGTTGACACAGGCTCTTTTTTGTCCGGCGTGGCTCTGGTCAGGGTGGTCAAATAGCGAGCTGCTTTTTCAATCTGGTCGGCAATGCGTCTTACATCGCTCATCAGGTCGATGAGAGAGACCATCAATCCAACCGGCAGCAAATCCTTGGTTCCCGCCTTGAGCAGACTTGATTTGAGATGCCGGTACATTTCCTCGGTTTCCTTGAACAAGTCGGCACATTCCTCTGCCTCATAGTCTTCCTTGGCCACATCGGCCACATCCAGCAGTTTCACCACATGCTGTTTATACAGACTTATTTCCTGGGCCAGTTCGGTATTGTCCACCGGCCTGCTTTGCTGCTGCATCTGGGCGATTCGCAGAGATACGTCTGCAACTTCACGGTAATAACTGGTAACCCGCAGGGCATTGGGGAGAACATGGTCAAGTTCCTCAGGAAGATTGCCCCGCCGGATCAGGTTGATGAAATTCCCTACCTCGATTTCCAGCTTGAGCAGAATCTGGCGGTCGGCTTCAAGCTGCAGACTTGGACCACCCTCGCTGCTCATGGCGCCTTTGGCCATTCGGCGGGCAATAATGCCGATCCGTTCGATTTCCTTGGCCAGAGCATGGAAGGCCAGCACCGGGGTTGCGGCGATGTTTTTGTCCAGATAGAGGGGGCGCGCCTCGTTTTCTTCATGGGAACGGAACCAGCCTTTGAGAAGTTTGGCCATGCTTCGGGTAAATGGCCACATCAGGCAGACCCCGAGAATATTGAAGACCGAGTGAAACATGGCCAGCAGCATGGTGGAGTTGGTCTGCACATCCAGGAGCAACGGGAAGGTGATCAGGGCCTGAAGAAGAAAAGGCAGAAGCAGGAGGGCCACACCGCCGGTTACCACATTAAAGATGACGTGGGCCGTTGCGACCCGCTTGGCATTGGGGGTAGCGCCCAGTGCGGCCAGGGCTGCGGTGGAGGTCGAACCGATGTTGGCGCCGATGACCAGGGAGGCGCCGCTGTCAAAAGGGACAAAGCCTCCGGCTGCTGCGGTGAGGGTGATGGCGATTGCCGCGCTGGAAGACTGCATGACCACGGTAAGCAGGAAGCCAAGGGCGAGGAAGGCGAGATGGCTTCCCACGCCGCTGCCCAGCATTGCAACCGGCATGTCGATTCCTGTGGTGGTAAAGGTGGTTTTGAGCAGGTCGATCCCGGTGAAAAATACGCCGAAACCGGCAAGGGTCTCGCCCAAAGCACCGTAGCGGCTGTTGCCCTTGGCGAGTCGCAGAAACATGCCGAACCCGATGAGGGGCAGGGCAAAGCTTTTGATGTCGAATTGAAAACCGACCAGGCTGACCAGCCATCCGGTCATGGTGGTGCCGATATTGCTCCCATAGGTGATGGTGATGGCCTGCATGAGATTCATGAGTCCGGCATTGACGAAACCGATGGTGGCAACAGTCACTGCGCTGGAGGACTGCACCAGGGAAGTGATGAGGGCGCCGGAGAAGATGCCCCTGAGCGGAGTCGCGGTGGATCGTTCCAGGATCGAGCGCAGGGTGTTGCCCGCGGCAATTTTGAGCCCTTCTGTTATGAGCAGCATCCCGAGCAGAAAAAAACCGATGCCCCCGATAAAACTGCCAAGGGTGGAAAGGGTCATGGTGTGGGCTCCTTTATTATCGGATGAAGTTTTTGCTATAATACCTTGTGGCGGCTGGATAGGCAATTGCTTGATGATATTGAAGATATTGCCGGCACAACTGTTGGTGCGCCCGCCATGAGTTTTTTTTGATTGGAGAGAGGGAGCGGCTTTCTGTATGATACATGCTGATGTTCCTGCTTGGCCATGTACCCCCTAGGCCATGACATTCATAAAAAGAGAGGGCGGCAATCATGCACAACCAGCGAGGCAGCGGCGTCCTTCTGCATCTTACTTCCCTGCCGGGACCTTTTGGTATCGGAACTCTTGGCAAGTCCGCCTTCGAGTTCATCGACTTCCTGCGTGCGTCCGGACAGAGCCATTGGCAGATCCTGCCATATGGGCCGGTGTGTTCCATCTTTGACAATTCTCCTTACATGAGCCTGTCCGCCTTTGGTGGCAATCCATTGCTCATCGATCCTGCGCAACTTGTGGGTGCTGGATTTCTTCGGCGTGAGCAGGTGGAAATACTGCACGACTTTTCCGAATATCTGGTCGATTTTGCTGCTGTCCTTGCTTTCAAGGAGAAAATTCTTGAGTTTGCCTTCCTGCGTTTTCGTGCGGTTGAAGAGACGGCTGCGTTTACAGGGTTTTGTCGGAAGATGGATTGGCTTGAGGACTATGCGCTTTTCATGGCGTTGCGGGAAAAATTTAATTCAAGCCCGTGGTTTTCGTGGCCGGAGGACATTGCCCGCCGGAATCCTGACACGCTTGCCAAGCTGCGTGAAACCTTGTCGGAGCGCATCCTTTTCCATAAGTTTGTCCAGTTTTGTTTTTTTGCCCAATGGCAGATTGTGCGGGATTACGCTCATAGTCACGGCGTAAAAATCATCGGTGATATTCCCATCTATGTCGCTCTGGACAGCGCCGATGTCTGGGCAAATCAGGAATGCTTTCTTCTTGATCCAAAAAGCGGGCAGCCAACCCATGTGGCAGGCGTGCCGCCGGATTATTTCAGCGACACCGGCCAGCGCTGGGGAAACCCTCTTTTCAAGTGGTATGGTGACGGCGGGAAAATGAATGAAGCCCTGCTTGATTGGTGGGGGAAGCGGTTTCTTCATATCTGCAAGACGGTGGATGTGGTCCGCATTGATCATTTTCGCGGGTTTGAAGCATACTGGCAGATTCCGGCAACGGAAGAGACCGCAATCAATGGAAAATGGGTCAAGGGGCCTGGGTTGGCATTTTTTGCCGAGATTCAAAAGCATCTGGGTGAGTTGCCGATAATCGCGGAAGATCTGGGGGTTATCACCCCGGAGGTGGAGCTGTTGCGCGACACGCTTGGCTTTCCCGGGATGAAGGTGTTGCAGTTTGCTTTTGACTCAGACGAGCACAACGCCTATCTGCCCCATAACTACACAACGACAAACTGCGTTGTCTATACCGGCACCCATGACAACGATACCACCTTGGGCTGGTACTTCAGCGATACGGTCATGCTAACCAGTAAAAATAAGGCTTTGCGTTATGCCCACAGTCAGCAGGGCAGCCCCATTCATTGGGATTTTATCCGCATGGCCTATGGTTCGGTCGCCGAGCTGGTTATTGTGCCGCTTCAGGATGTTCTGGGATTTGGCAGCGATTGTCGGATGAATATTCCCGGCACTTCCCAGGGGAACTGGCGCTGGCGTTGCGCAGCCAGATTTTTAAATAATGAAACAGCCAGGGCGTTGCGGGATGAAGTTCTGTTTTATAACAGATTGCCGTCACCTCCTGATGATTCCGGAAAGATGGAGAAATAAGATGAAGGTTCTGGCCTTGAGCGGGAGTCCGCGAAAAAAAGGAAACAGCGAGACCTTGCTTCGTGCTGTTTTAAAAGGGGTTGAGGCGGCAGGCGGCGAGATTGAACTGATTCGCCTGTATGATCTTCGCATTCAGCCCTGCATCGGCTGCGGCGGCTGCGACAAAGCCGGTGAATGCGTCCTGGAAGACGACATGCAGGAGTTGTATCCGAAAATTCTCGCCTCGCAACGGGTGATTCTGGCTTCGCCCATATATTTTTACGGGATTACCGCCCAGGCCAAGGCATTTGTCGATCGTTGCCAGGCCCTGTGGAACAGGAAGCGGTTGTTGACCGAAAAAGGCGAGTGGCGCAAAGATCCCACCCGCAAGGGTTTTCTGGTAGCGGTGTCCGCCACGCATGGGGAAAGGGTTTTCGAGGGAGCGATCCTTACTGCCAAATATGGTTTCGACGCCATGGGCATGAGTTACGGAGGGGAATTTCTGGTCAAGGGCATGGATGGCCGGGGGGAAATGGCAAAGGACTCCGCCACTCTGGCGCGTGCGGAAGAAGCAGGCAGGAAATTTATGGTTTGAAACAAGGTGGTTGCGAGTTTTCCCCTTGCTGACTGAGCAGGGAGGAGGAATAAAAGATTGACAAAAACCCTCCCATCATTTAAAAAATGGCGCACAACATGGCCCCTTCGTCTAGCGGTCTAGGACGCTGGCCTCTCACGCCGGTAACACGGGTTCGAGTCCCGTAGGGGTCACCAAGTGAGAAATATAGGGAAATCAGGCTATTATGCTTGGTTTCCCTTTTTCTTTTTGGGGTTTTCGGTGCGGGTTTCAATGGTAAAAAATGGTAAAATAATGGTAAAATGTGACAAGTAAACGGTAAAAAAACGGTAACGAAGATTGGCGGGAAAACAAAGGGGGGAATATGGCTCGGGCGAACGACACATTAAAGGCGTTTTTTTTCGTTGCAATGGTGGTGATTGTTTCCGGCTTTGTGTTCAGGTGGCTTGGAGCCGGTAAGCTTGCCATGGCAGGAACGGTCATCTATTCTTTTTTTGCGCTGCTCGCAATTGTTTACGTCCAGATAAATGTTTTATCTATTCAGTATTCTCTTTGGTTTTCATGGGGAGTGCTTTCTTGGTTCTCTGCTGTTGTTATATGGCCGGTGTGGGCGCAGGTGGCGCTTGAAAGTCTCGCGTACAATATGAACGGTGGTGGCCGCACCAAGAAACTCTTCGGCGAGCCTTCTCAATTTTATTTTCCAGAGGTGCAGCAGGAATTTTTGTGGAACAGCTCCTGGTTTAAAATCTCAATCGAGCTCTTTTTTGTCATTGGCCTTATCATTGCTGTTTCGGCAACGGCAAAAAGGTGGCGGAGAGGTTGGTGAAAATTTCTTCTACACCCAAAAACCACCTTTTTTCTCCATCCCCGCCTTGCACTGCACGCACAGCTCACACCCGGGCTCTGCCTGCCTGCGTTTGTCCGGGATCTTCTCCCCGCACTCCAGGCAGTGGGTGAGCGATACCGCGCTGCGCTTGGCCATGCTTCTGGCGGCCTGGGTGATCGCGTGGGCTCGCTCCATTGTCTCGTACTCGGAGGCACGGTCGGCATCGTCACTCATCGTCCGTGCCCTCCTCATCGCCGCATGGTTTTCCCCATTTGTCGCTCATGCTTCCGGCCTCCCTGTATCCAGCGCCTTGCCCAGGCGATCATATCCCTGCTGCAGTTTCCTCCATGCCGCGATCCAGCGCCACTTGCGCAGCATCCTGATGCCCACCGTCATGTCCGTGTGGGCATGCACGACTGCATCGCGGAGGTGGTCATTGGGCGGGATCTTGAGGGTTGTCATTGTGTCCTCACAGCCTCGGCATCAGCCCGGCAGGAGATATAGGCATTGTTGATTTCGTCCGCCTCTATTGTGAGGCGTTGAAGTAATCCACTAAGCTCTGCTGAAAGTATCCCGGTGGCTTCGGTTCCGTGGTCTGGACTATTGCCGGGACCGGCTGCATTTGAATCGTTGGTGCCACCACTACGGCTCCCACATTCTGCATCGGCGTGTGGGTCGCGCAACCGGCCATGAGGATCAGTAAGATCGTGCAGGCGAGCCGTGAGGGCAGCGGTGATTTTTTTGTTATTGGCATCCTTTACCTCCTGACGGTTTTTGAGATCCTGCAGTCGCTTTTCAATAGCAACTGTTTTTGCTGTTTCCAGGGCCAGAGTTGCAGCGGCAGTCAGCTTTTGGTCATCAATAGCCTTATTGTATGCGGCAGTTGCCCTGGCCTCGCCTATCCCCTGCTGATGATTTGCCCAGAATGAATAGCCCGCGACCAGGAGCGCAACCAGAAGAACTGCGGCGCCTGCCTTAATGGCCCATGCTTGCATCTTGAACTCCCCCCATGCACTGGTTGTATTCTTCCAACCTCCGCTTTGTCAGTCCAGGCAGCGCCTTACCCTTGAACTTATCCCATCTCAAAATCTCACGGCAGGCCCCTGAATAGTCTCCTGCGTTTGCCTTCTTTACCAGTGTCGATCCGCAAAAAGCGTTCTCGCCAATGTTGTATGAAAGCTGGATATATGCGTCATATTCATATTGGTGTAGCGGGACGGTTACGCATTTCTTCACCGCGCCCTCGAACTTCTGCACGTCTTTAAGGGCGCGGCCAAGGGCCTTCTGGGGGGTTGTCTTATCCCCCATCTTCACGCCTTGCGTGGTGCCAAACCCGATTGTAGGAACATCGCCTGGCACAGGAATAATAGCCCTGTCGCTATATCCCTCGGACATAACCAGCCCAACAAGAGCGACGGCAGAAAGGGAAAGGGATGCGATGGTCATTCGTTTCATTGGTTGAAGTCCTTTTGCGCCACCAGTCTTGCGGCCATTGCCCCGGTGATTACCAGAAAACTAAGAATTGCGAATGGCCAGCGCGGAATTGTCTCGCTGAATACAGGTAAGATAAACTCTCCGGTAGACAAGAGACCGGCAAGAACCATAAGCCGGAAAGACCACGCCTTCTTGATGATTTTTTTCCAGTCCCGATCAAGCTTCATTGGTCGCCTCCATTGTCAGCGCATCCAGCGGGCAGGAATCAATCGCCTGCCGGATTGTTTCCGTGTCTGCGGACTCCACGGCCATGAATCCTCTGGGCACATGGGCCATAAGGCCAGGCAGCCATGCCTCGCAGTTGCCGCAGGTGACGCAGCGTTTTTTGTCGATGAGGAGTTTAATCATGTTTTTTCCCCAGGTTGTCGCAGCCCTTGATGTCGTGGACGGTCTCCACCCGCGTCAGCCTGGCATTGGCCGCCCCGTATTTCTCGTACAGATCCTTGATGCTGCCCTCGAACTTGTTCAAGGCCCTGCGCAGCGTCCAGCCCACATACAGCAACAAGGCAGCAATGAGTGCCTGCACGAAATTGATGTCTTTTAGTATTTCCATGCCTCGCCCTCTATCTGTCCGTATTGATGTTTTTTAACTGCCCAAAGCAATGCTTCGTCCCGTTGATCGAGCCATGTGTTATAAGCGATCCGAGCACAGGGGCAAGGGTGGTGGAGTTGTTGTAGACTTCTCGGATGGAGCCGTTATCTATCACGGCTGTAGTAGAAGCGCCCTCTGTGTAAATCCTCATATTTGAGTCTGATAGTGCGAAAAGAACCGCACTATAAGTGCCGGGAATAGTGTACGTGGGTCCTTGCTCTCCAACCCCTGGACGTAGAGCTATTCCACCAGCTGTAATAGAATCAATCGTGATACCTAGCTTATAAACACGACCAATTGTGCTTATTGCAGGCAAGTAAAGCCCCTTGGTTGCTAGAGCATTCGTATAGACACCTTTGCCACCCGTCATAACTGCTGATGCATCATTAGGAATCCAGCCACTATCAAACTGCTGTTGGGCAGATGACATCAACTCGCTCCCTAACCCACTCCCAGCACTCACCCCATCAACTTTCAAGAACATGGTGTTGTCAGGCCAGAAGCCAAAGTCAATCTCATAGGTCTGCATCAGCGTGGGAGTCAGCACAAAGGTCACAAACTCGCTCACCCCAGCAACACGTTTCTCACCGTAAACAATCGCGTTGTTCGCCCACAGAGCCACGTAGTTGCTGGCATCTACATAGCTCGACCACAGGCACTGAGTTGTGCCGGTTACTGATCCCCATGAAGTCCATTGCAAAACTATGCGACGGAGACCAGTTGCAGGCAGATTCCCGGCCCTTGGTACAGTTGAAACGGTTGCTGCCCGAGTAGCAGCGGCTCCGAGGGTCGGCATGATGCTGGTGGCGTAGGGCTGTTCTTCGAGTTGAGGGGCGAGGAATCTTATTTTACAGCCTGCGGAAACACCTATACTCCATAGTCCTCCGGTTGTGAGCGGAGTAGCATTTTCCTTCTTTATTACAGCTAAAGATGTATTCGTAAATCCGAATGGTACTAGGCCAGAAAGAGTTAAAAGACCACTACCAGAAACAACTTTCCCAATTACACTTAGTGCATGTGGATTTAAATTGCCGACCGCTCCAGAACCTGTTACCCACGCTGTTGCTGCTCCTGGATTATCCAAGTCATACAACTTCCACCCATTCGTCTGCTTCGCCAGCCCTGCTGCCTCGATAGCAGCCTGATCGGTGACGATGGAGAGGACTGCGGCAACGTCACCCGAAAGCGTCATGCCGGTTATGGGGTTCTGAAAAGCTGTTCCATCGTGGTATGCTTTGGTGCCAACGTAGTCGATTGCTTCTTTACAGGATACGTTGTCGATGGATACGTTACAGGCTGTTACTCGCTTAAACTGCCAATTATTGTTTTTTGATAGGAAGGTGAGACTATTACTCCCATTTATGATTGTGTAGTAAAAAGTGGACCCTAACGCATCGGCTACCGCAGCAGTGCCGCTGTTGACAGTTGCGGTAAATGTCAACGTATAAAACTTTCCGGCAGTAATCGCAGGAGGACAATGAGCTACTTCAAGGGTTCCATCAGAGATGATATTTAAGGCCCCACCAGAAATTGTACTACCAGCTGTTTTTGACCAAAATCCTGTATCGCTGCTAAACTCTCTATCCGCCGCATTAACAATCAACTCACTCCCAAGCGCATCAGCCCTCGGCACACCATAACCTGTAAACTTGTTCGTGCTAAGCGGCTCTAACAGCCCACCCTTCCCGCCAGTGATCTTCGTCCTCACGCCGGAGTCGGTTACAACCCCATTAGCATCGACAGTGTTGGGGTTGAGGTAGTCGAACCATTGCGATTGACCATCAAGCGGAAACTCAGAGGGGTTTTGGTTTGACTGGTTTGTGACGTTTTCAAGTTGAGCTTTTGAAGCAGTTACTTGAGTGGCCGTGTCACCGGCATCCACCCTCATAATGGTAATAGCTATAACTGTCGGGCCAGCTACAAATTGATGCTGTACAGAGTATCTTTTCGGAGTAGCCGAGAGGGCAACGCGCCTGTCGTTACCCTGATACACTCCTCCCGTGATACGACTGATCCGAATAGAGACCGTCCCGCTCCCAGACAACATCACGGCGCCGGAGTATTTTTCTCCTTCTGATATTGTCTTACTATGCGTTTGATAGATGGAGTCCCCAACTGCAGGCAGGTTTACTGTATCCGTGCCGCTTACCGTGCAAGAGCCTGTCTTAACCCAAGCCGCATTACTAAAATCATTCGGAGCAGTCAGCAAATTCTCCACCAACCGCATCCCAGGAAACCCAGCCTTCCCGCTCAACGCCTTCCGCAACCGGCCTTCAAAATCATTCATGTACTGACTGGAGGCACGGGTGAACGTGTGAGGGCCGACTCCGCGCACCATCTCGATGTCGGTGGCCAGCGGGAGGATCATCCTCCGGCCGTCTGCTCGCCCTATGGTTGCGTTGAATGCTCTGGTAAACATCAGCTTGCCACCCAGCTCCCGTTGCCGATTACGGCCATCCACTCGTAGGTAGAGGGCCCTGTTTTAAATGCGAAAACTGACAGGTATGCTCCCACGGTCGGAGCCGAGATCCCGACATACCCGTTGAGCGCACCGGCCACGCCGTTGAGGTAAAACGTGTTTGCGGCATTGGCCCTCAGCCTCCACGCATTGCTCCCTGCCGCCCCGGCGATCATCAGAAAGTTCATCCCGGCAGCCGCTGGCGGCAGTTGCAAATCCGCCGGTGCGCTCTGCCCGATGTTATCCAGGATGGTGCCTGTTACCTGGGCCACGGTAAGGGTTTCCGTAGCTGGCCCATTCACCGCGGCGAGGTTGGCTGCGATGGCCTCGGCAGCCGCCCTTGCCGCTGCAGCCCCCTCCTCGGCCAGACCTGCGGCGATCACATCCTGCCCGGTCTGCGCTTTGTCTGCCGTTGTTTGCAGGGCGCTGGCCGCTGCGGCCTCGGCGTTTGCCAGGGCGATAATGGATGCCGGGGTGGACCCCTCGCCGAGAACCACCGTCAACGGCTGAACAGGAGAAATAACAACCGTGATGTCGCTCATGTGACCACCTCTCGCACAACCATGGCGCCGCCCTGGATCTCTGGCAAAACCGATCCGTCAGGGGCGGTGAGTTCCAGGCCCCAGACATGGGTCACGATCGTGGCCGGGGTCAGCCCGCCGGTGACGGCTTTATCCATGGTCCGGGTGACGATCCCGGCAGCGGGTGCGGAGATTACACAGGCAAACTCCCCGACCAGCTCTCCGGACACCTTGCGGAGCTGCGAGCGCACGGTGTAGCCTGTCAGGTCAAGCGGGGCTCCACCCACTGTTTCCGTCGCGGTCACTGTGCCGCGGTACGTGCTGCCCTGCGCAATGGTGATAATGTTGCTGTTTATGATCGGGCCGTAAATGTTCATCGATTTGTCCCCCCTCCGATGTAGCACATGCACAAAATACCAATCAACACGCCGGTGAGTGTGAAACCTATCGCCTCAAGCCAGTACATTTTTCAGCCCTCCGTTTCGTTGGCCTGCTTTTCCTTCCAAAACCACCAGCCTGCCAGCCTCACCCCGCACCACATCATCCATGCCGCAACCGGATGCCCGGCAGCGGTCACGCATTCCCGCAGAAACCTGTCCGCCTCCCGGCGGGATACCGTGCCGTATCGGCCGTAATCTTCATCGTGCTGGGCGCAGCAGTCGGATATTTTTGCCGTGAGATCCGGGAAGAAAGAGCAGTTGTTCATGGCTGCGTTCCTCAGAGTTTTGCCGCATAATAATCAGGCACCAGGGCTTTCAGCGCCACGGCGTTTTCCGTGAGCTTCGCCTTGCTGATGTCTATCGAGTACGTGCCGCGCATTTCCACGACCAGCTCCTGCAGGGCGGCGGTGGCGAGCGGGTCTCCGCACACTGCTTCGGTGAGCAGGTAGATCATCTTGTTGATGTCCGCCACCTGATCGCCGCCGTCGCCGATGCATTTGCACAGTCCCTGCCGCAACCCGGCCTTGAGCTTGCCGTTGTAGTCCGCCACGTAATCGGCATATAGCTCCTCCGCTGTTTTCAGCCGGATCAGCCCATCGACCACGACAAGGTTTCTCCTGTCCGCCCAGGTCATGGCCACCGGCCGGCTGCCTGCCACGGCCACGGCATGCAGCTCGAAATGAGTGCCGGAGATGTGGCGCACATGGATCTGCGTGACCGCTGCCAGGTCGATCAGCGTGGCGCCGTCCCAGCGCAACCGCTCCACCCCGACTCCAGGAGGCAGGGCACCGATTTCGGTGTCGCCGGTGCCGACCGCGTGGATTATGTCCTCGATAAGGTGCGCTTTCATCTGCCGGCACCGCTGTTTTTCCACCGCACCCCCGAAACCTGCACACCCGGAGGCCCCTTGCGGCTCAACGGGGCGTTGTCGATTGTGAGCTTGTTTTTATAGTACAAATCGTGGTGCTCGAAGTGGTTGTCATCCCCGAACAATTCAGCAGCCCGCCAGGTATGGTCGGACACAGGGTCGATCAGCACCACGGTGAGTCCGGTGAGGTCGTTGCCCATGAATGGATGCGGGATCAGCCCCATATCCGCCTGCTTTATCTCCTGGGTGATTTCCTGCATGCGATGGGTTTCAAGTCGAGGATTTTGCAGCAGCATTTCCGTGGAAAGGTTTTTTCGCACCCGCTTGAATCTGCGACCGTCCTCGGTATAGATATCCGGTCGGATGGAGGTGGGGCCGTTGTTGTGCCAAGGTGCTTCCGGGGCGGAGTACATGGCCTTGACTGCGCCGTTTTTGTCTACCAATGCAAAAATAAAAAGGGCGATCCCTCCATCTCCAAGGTCGTAGGGGGGGGAGGCCTGGATATATCTTTGTTGGGCGTGTCCCTGGTTTGACGGTACTATTATAAAAATATTTGTCACATAAGACGTTGAGGTTGCCACCTTTGCAATTTGTGAGTCAATAGAGGAGTCCACCGCCCTTACCTGTGGGTAAAACCCATATTCCCCGCCCGGCAATGTTAAATTGCCGTTGCCGGTTACACTCACCGCCCCGGTGGCTGTTTTCAGCTTGCTCTGGCTGATACTGGCGGCACTCACAGTTGTGGCAGTTGTCGCCGTTGTCGCCGTAGCTGCATTACCCAACACATTCCCCGGCAAATTCCCGGAAGCATCCCGCACCGCCACATAGTTCGCTACCGCACTTTGCGAAGCATGAAACCCGTCCACGGTATCCGCATCGGTGCTCACCCCGACCGGCTTGCCGGTCGCCAGGTCAAAGATCGACAACCAGGCACTGTTCGCCTCGTTTCGGATCTTGAGAATATGCGCGGTGGTATCAACCCATGCCATACCTGCAACCGGATTTGCCGGCGCGGTCAGTCCTCCGAACTGCGACTTGAGCGCGGCGAAGTTGTTCTCGATATTCAGTAAATCCGTCTGCCCGTCGTGGTTCGGGTCAAAAACGTCATCTGTAAAGTTCTGCGCCATGGATGTCTCCTACTGGCAAAGTTTAAGGGTGAAATTCTCCACCAGGGCATTCACGGTGAGGGTGGGGTCGGTGATCTCGATCTCCACCTGGAAGTATCTTCCCTGCACGATGGCGGAGAGGATCTCCATGCGCTCCACCACGTTGGTGGGCGGGTTGGTGTCGCCGTACCGCAGCTTCATCTTCACCGATGGCGCGGCCAGTGGCTGGAAAATCTCCCGCCATTTCCGGCTGATCACCATCTGCGCCCAGGTGGTGCCGGATGGGATAACATCGGCCCAGCGCTGGCCCTCGCCGGTGACCACCATGTCGGCCAGAATATAGGCGAGGTAACGGCCCGAGGCGCCCCGGTCGATCACCGCCGACTTGTAGCTGCCGGTGAGCGCCCCGCCGGTGTGCGAGCATTTCAGGTAGTTCTCTGTGGCGTAGAGCACCATCTCGGCGTTGGTGAAGGTTCCGGTGGTGTAGTTGTCCGCCACGGCGGCCTGCACGGTCCAGTGGTCCGGCGGATCGGCCAGGGTCACATAGGCGGAGCGCGGGGTGTCGCCGTACAGGCCGTTGCTCGATCTGGTATTGGCAAACAGCGTGAAGGTGCCGGGCTTTACGCCGGGCAGCGGCAGGTTTGGAGAATCCAGAGCGCCCAGGAATATGCCGCTGGACCAGGACAACCCCAGCCGGAACTCGTACAGATCCACATCCGGGTCGTTCACCCGGGCGGAATACGCCCTGATGGAAGAATTCTCGCCCACGATGCACTCCAGGCTGCCCAGCGATACCGGCGCATCGTTGCGGCCCTGCACGGTTCGGCTCACCACGGGGGCCAGGTTGATGTCGATCCGTTTCTTGTGGATGGACACGGTTACCAGCCGGATGAAATAGGTGGTCCCTTCTTCCACCGGATCGAGGGTAAACCCGGAACTGGTGGAGTCGAACTGGTGGGTATAGCTGATCCCGCCATCCAGCGAGATCCAGACCTCCACCTTGTCGAACCATGGGTAGTCCGACGGGATAACGTAGGAGACATTGAGCCGGGTGAAGGTGCGCAGCCGGAAATTGTAGTTCTCCTCCGTGACCTGGATATTGCCCACCTCGGGCGGCGCGGCGGAACGGTCGGGCAGGGTGCAGGTGTAGGGCGGTTCGACGTCTACATCGTAGGTCTGGTTGTAAAGGGATATGGTCTCGTAGGCAAACACCAGGGCCACCGAGCCGTCGGGCGCGCGGTCTTTCTGCTGCACCCGCAGCAACTGGTTGGCGATTGATCGCGCGGAGCAGGAAAAATCAACCAGGTCATGCGGCTCAAGGCCGAGGCAATCATCACGGAACGATCCGCTGATGGCCCGGTCGAGCTGCATCCGTTCCAGGTTGTAGTTGGCGATCTCGCCCACATGGGCCTTGTCGGTGCTGCCGAGCAGGGAAAGCTCGTTCACCACGCCCAGGCTGTCGCCGATGGGCAGGTCGTCCACCGTGTAGCCCTTTTCGGCGTCAACGAATTTCACCACCAGGCCGGAGGCCTTGCCGAACATGGACGGCTGGGAAATGGTGATCGCCGCCTTGCCGTCGCTGTTCTGCACGATATGATCATCGGTGATGATCTTGGCCACGGCCTCATAGTTGAGATCCGCATAGCGCATGGCATACTTGCCATTTCCGGACCAGATGATCTCGCCCCGGAAATGGCGGATGATATCCTCAAGAATATCGAAAGACTTTGCCCTGTCGGCGATGACCATATTGAGGCGCCAGCCCTTGGTGTCGCAATAGTTCGCCGCGCTTATCCAGGACGGCAGGTCGATCAGGGCGGGATTAACGCCCAGGCCGTAACGGGTGGAGGTGAACCAGTCGTATGCGCAGAGCACCGGATTGTCGCTCCAGGCGGTAAGCCCGGTGCGGAAGTCGTAGAGCTTGCGCCCCTTGAGCATCAGGGTGATCAGCGGCTTGCTGGTGAAATAGTCGCGGTCGTAGGAGAGCTTGAACACCCCGTATGCGCAATAGCGCTTGTTGTCGGTCCACTTCGGCACCGCCGCCTGCAGGGTGGCGTCCACGGTCTGCGAAGCGGTGCCTGTATGAAACCAGAACGATGCCTTGCCTCCGTATGTGTTGTACAGTCGGTCATCCAGAAATACCTGGGGAACGCCGGCAACCGAAACAACGCCCTCGATCTCGCCCTCGGCAAAGTTATGCACCAGCCAGAGATCCTTGTTGTCCGCGCCGGTGGCCTCGACAAACACCTCGTTGCCCGCCATTTTATATGTGCCGTAGATTACCCGGTGCGGCTCCTGGGAAGAGCGGGTGGTGATCTTGAAGCCGCCGCGCTCCACGGTGTTGCCCAGTGTCATCGACGGGGTTTTCGCCATGGATTTTTGCAGCATGCCGCCGACCACCGAGGCCCCGCCGATGACCAGGGCCGTGGCAATGGCGCCAAGCTCAAATGATGCCGCGCCAACAGCGGCGATTAAAGGGAGTGCTGCCGGCATCGCCACGCCCTCTCGATGGTGTAGTTTTTGAGATGCAGCACGCAGATCCCGCGAGATTCCGCGGCGGCGATGATGTTGCCGTTGCCGCCGTCGATACCCAGGAAAGCGGGTTTGTCCGATCTGACCAGCCGCAGCAGCAGGATGTCGCCGGCAAAGGCGAAGGGAGGCTCCACGGATGGAAACATGGAGTCCATGAACCGCACCATCAACGCCTTGGCCTCCTCGGGGTTGGACTGAAACATGGCCGCGTAATCAGCGCGGCTCACACCCATGAATTCGGCCGGGATCGTTGCCCCGCGTTCCTCCATGTAGAGCAGGATGGAGCTGAAACAATCCACCACCCCGAGCCGGTACGGCATGCCGATGAATTTTCTGCTGATCTCGGCAAGGCTCATGCGGAAACCTCCGGAGCCTGACCCCACCAGATATTCGCATCCTCGATGCTCGGCAGCCACCGCTCGCCGCCGAAGTTGGCACTGTTGCCCAGGGCGGCACAGCGGGCATAGGAGCGGTCGCACCTGGTCTCGATGCCTGAGTATCCGCATTCCGCGCCCTTGAACACCCGCCAGGAGCAGGATGATGACTGCATCCGCATGGTTTTCTGGTGCCACTGCGACATGTCGCTGGCAATGGTCATCTCGATGCTGCCCTCCGGGCTGCGCCAATCATCTATTGCCCCGG
>JAHJTI010000308.1 GCA_018829945.1 Pseudomonadota bacterium
ATTCTGACCCTTGATATTCACCTGCAGAATATTCTGGAGCAAAAACTGAAAAGTCTTGTTGGAAGCACACGGGCAAAAGCTGGGGTGGCTGTGCTCATGGCCCCGGATACTGGTGAAATCATAGGCTTGGCCAGTCTGCCTGATTATGATCCCAATCGGTTCTGGGAATTCAGCGCGGAGGCGCGAAGGAATCGGGCCATTGAAGATATTCTTGATCTCGGGGCGATGGAACGTTTGTTTCAAGCGGCGGCAGTCATGGATAGCAGTATTGTTCAGGCAAAAGGCGGAGTGTCTGAAAGCGAGCCGACTTTGGAGCAGGAAGCCATTCCGAGAGGCCCCTGGAATATGGTGCAGGACGGCAAGTATATTTCCCTGGAGGGAGTTGGCTTTGGGCGGACCGTTGCGGGCCGTGATGATTTCAATGCGTTTGCGGACAGAATCGGCTTGACCGTTAAAGGTGAGGTGGATTTGCCGGAGGCGTTGTTTGCCTTGAAAGATCTGAATATTGTCGCTCTTGCAAATAAAAATCCCGAGGTGATTCAGGTGGAGAACTCATCTGAGTCGGCAAAGGTTGTGGCGATGCCCGTAGATAAAGATGCTGCTCCGACAACAACTCCCATAGCATTGCTGTCGGCATTTTGCAGGCTGATCAACGGAGGCAAGGTGATGACTCCTCATGTGCTTCGCGCTGTCTGGCAGGATGATCAGGTGTGGGATGTGCCTGTCCGGCAGGGCATAGGCGAGTTTGTCGTGCGGCCGGAAGTAAGCGATGCCATGCGCAACGAAATGAAGAAAGCAGCGGGGAACGGGCGGGGTAATTTCGTTATCGAATCGCTGCTGCAGAAAAATAGTGGACCGGCGAGCCAGATAAAAGCAACAGATGATATCGGGACGCATCCGGTGGTGGATAGCACTGAAAAAGCGGCTGTGGCCCCGCCGCTTGCAATGGAGACTGTCCTTTTAGGAATGGCTCCGCTGGAGCGACCTGAAATAGCCATGATTGTTGTGCTTGAGGGTGCCCATATCGATCCCTTAGTCAAGTCGCCGGTAAGGGATATTGCCGAAGAGATGATGCCGCAGGCCAGGGCTGCATTACAAAACAAGGTGAAGCCTCCCACCGCCAAGGAACTGGCTGTGCGTGAAGTCGGCTATTACAAGAAAATGGAAATGATTCAAGCCAAAACCACCCTCCCCGTCACTCTCGCCCAGGGACAACAGGGACTTTTCATGCCGGATGTGCAGGGGTTGAGCGGGAGAAAGGCGATGCAGGTCCTGCAGCAATATGGGGTGAGATTGCAGATCGTCGGCTCGGGGCAGGTGGTAAGCCAGTATCCTCTTGCCGGCTCAGCCTTGCGCGGCGTTGAGCAGTGTGTGTTGCATCTGAAAGCGATGCAATAAGGATAGTCAGGTACCTGGGATATGGGAAAAACCAACAGCCTTGAGGCAGTATCCCTAAAGACTTTGACCGAGGAGATGGAGATCGTGAACCCGGAGATGCTGCAGGACAAAGCGATACGCAGCATTACAGCCGATTCCAGGCTGGCCGGGCCCGGTTCGTTGTTTGTCGCAATCCCGGGGCTCACGGTGGATGGCCATGACTATCTGGATGCTGCCGTAAAAAAAGGCTGCGCTGCAGTGCTGGTCGGCAAAGGGCGCTGTCGGGGATGGAAGCATAAAAAGGTAGTCTGCCTGGAAACGGTAGATACTGCGCAAGGTCTGGGGCTGGCAGCAGCGAATTTCCATGGCCACCCTGCCCGGCGGATGTTGATGATCGGCATTACCGGCACAAACGGCAAGACAACGACAACATATCTTCTGGAATCGATTATACGCCGGTCTGGAGGCAACCCCGGGGTGATCGGCACCGTGAATTATCGCTACAACACGGTGGAAATTCCTGCGCCCTTTACCACCCCTGAGCCGGAAAAACTGCACGGAATTCTGGCTGAAATGGCGAATAACGGAGTCACGCACGTCATCATGGAGACCTCGTCCCATGCCCTTGAACAAAAAAGAGTGGCAGGTATCCGATTCGATGTGGCGCTTTTCACCAATTTGAGCCGGGATCACCTTGATTTTCATGGGGACATGGGCAGTTACTTTGCAAGCAAAAAGAGGCTTTTTACCGAGTATCTCAAACAGAAAGGCAAGGCGATTGTCATCTGTGAGGACCACGATGAGACCGGCGTCGACTGGGGCAGACGCTTGCTGAGCGAACTGCGGGCGGACAAAGCTCTGGGGTACACCGGGAAAAATGGACGAACCCTGCTCGATTGCGGTTTTTCCGGAACAGCAGTGGCCGTGCGGGAGGCCCGGGAGAGTCTGGGTGGAACATTCGCCAACCTGACAACCCCGGCAGGGGAGCTTCAAGTGAGTTCCGGATTGGTCGGCGACTTTAACCTGAAAAATATTCTCGGCGCCGTAGGGGTAGGTGTGGCCTTGCAGATTCCCGGGGAAACGATTGCTGCGGGCCTGGCGCATGCCCAGGCCGCTCCCGGAAGACTGGAAAAAGTGCAGGCCCCGGCCGGTGTCAGTGTGTTTGTTGATTTTGCCCACTCCCCTGATGCCTTGGCCAATGTGTTGCAGACCATGCGTCGTCTTACCACAGGGCGCTTGATTGTTATTTTCGGCTGCGGCGGGGATCGCGACCGCGGAAAGCGCCCTGTGATGGGAAAGGTTGCCGGGTCCATGGCTGATGTGGTTGTCCTCACCTCGGATAATCCGCGGAGCGAAAAACCAGCGGATATCCTGCGGGGGATTGAGGCGGGGATTAAGGAAACCGCATTGCCGCGTCAGCGTCTTGAGGCACTGCTCAGGCAAGAAGCAATGCATGGCTATGACATTGTTCCTTCCCGCCGGGAAGCTATCAGAGAAACGATCCGTCACGCCCGGCCCGGGGATGTGGTGTTGCTGTGCGGAAAAGGGCATGAGACCTATCAGATAACCCCGGAGGGGAGATTTTTTTTCGATGACAGGCTTGAAGCTGCAGCACAGGCTGCGGTGATCAACTGGTAATGGTCGGAAGAATTCGGCTGGCTCTCAGAAAGGGGGAGAAGGAATGGAATTGGCAACGGTGCGTAAAACAGGTGCTTGCAGCATGAAAAATGCAAGAACGGAAAAAAATTCTAGCTCAGGCTACGGTGCTCTGCAGAATCCAGTCTGGACTCTGTCCCAGGTTCTTCTGGCAACGGGGGGCAGGTTTCTTTCAGGGAAAACCGAGGCAGGATTCCGGCGAGTCAGTACGGACAGCAGGGCCATAGAGCCCGGAGACCTGTTCGTGGCCTTGCGCGGGGACAACTTTGACGGCCATGCGTATATCGCCCAAGCCGTTGAAAAAGGCGCCGCCGGTCTGGTTGTGGATACGATTCCCGAAAAAATGCCGCCGGTACCGGTGGTATTGGTGGCGGACACCCTTCGCGCACTCGGGGATCTGGCTGCCTACCGGCGGTCGCTGATGCAGGATTTACAGGTGGTGGCGATAACCGGCAGCTGCGGGAAAACCACGGTCAAGGAGATGATAGCAGCGATCCTGGACAGGGAATACAACGTGCTGAAGACCAAAGGCAATTTAAACAATCTGATCGGTTTGCCGCTTTCCCTGTTGCCTGTTGAATATC
>JAHJTI010000283.1 GCA_018829945.1 Pseudomonadota bacterium
CGGGCTGGCCCTGCTCAATGTGCTGGCGCTGGTTGTGCTGCTGGGCTTTAAGGAGTATCGCTTTCAGTCGACCAGCAGCCGGGTTGAGGCGGAGATCGCCACTCTGCAGCCGACAATGAAAAAGATCAACGCTCTGGCCAACAAGGAAAGCCGCAGTCAAAAAGAAATCGCCCGACTGGAGGAGATCGGCAAGAATCCGGATCTTCTCGCATTGTTGACCAATCTGACCAACACCCTCCCTCCCTCCGCCTATCTTGATCAGCTCCGGGTGGAAAAGAAAGAGGCGGCGATCCTCTATCTTGACGGCTATGCAAACGATATGGCTGAAGTGTCCTCCAGCCTGCAAAACCTTGGCGAGGTGAGCCTGAAATCAACCAGCCGCCGCAACAACAAGAATTATTTCCAGATGGAGATCACCCTGCCGTGAACCAGATCATGGAGTTCATCCACCGGTTTGACAGACGGTATCTCCTGATGGGGGTGGCGGTTGTCCTGCTGGTTGCCAATCTTGGCCGGTGGGGGCTGGGTTATTTTGAGTCACGCCAGGAGGAATTGGCGGACCGCATGGCCATGCTGGCCCAGTACCGTGAGGCGGTCCAGCGGTTGCCGGAGATGGAGGATCGGGTCGCCCTGCTGGCTCGTCAGCAGCAAGAGCTTGAATCTTTCCTGTTTCAAGGAGAAAACGAAGAAAAAATCGCCTCGGCCATGCAGATCATGCTGCAATCCGAGGTCAGCAACGCCGGCCTTGAGCCGGAGTTTATCCAGCCCATGCGGGCAGGAGAGGGCGGCGATCGCAAGGAGCATGGGGAGATCGCCATCAAGATCCGGATGTCCGGCTCGCTCAA
Source organism: Pseudomonadota bacterium (assembly GCA_018829945.1). Taxonomy (GTDB): domain Bacteria; phylum Desulfobacterota; class Desulfobulbia; order Desulfobulbales; family Desulfurivibrionaceae; genus Thiovibrio. The sequence goes on from JAHJTI010000283.1 coordinate 846, forward strand.
CGATCTCGGCCGGTTTCTGCACAGCCGCTACGGTTCAAAGCAGTTTTTCAGGATAGAAAGCCTCACGGTCAAGCCCTTTCGGGCTGGGGATCTGACGATTTCCCTGGATGTCCGCGGGTATTATAAAATAGGCAAGGAGGTCGGGAACGCGATATGACCACCCGGCTCGCCATGGCGGTTGCGCTCCTGCTGGTATTGTTGGCTCAGGCCTGGGGGTTGGTCTCGGTCTGGCGGGATGACCCTTTGCGCGATCTTGCTCCCACGGAAAAAAAAGAGGCCGGAGCCCCAGTGTTGAGCAGAGCTGTAAGTATGCAGCCGTCCCTCGGCGTTGTGCCTGATTTCAATCAGGGGTATCTGTTCAATGCCGAGCGCGGTCTTGCCGCTGGGAGCGGCAGAGGCGGACAGGCCCAGAATGCGGCAAACGTAGGGATAGACAAGATCCAGTACAGCGGCTCCATCATCACCGCCACCAATCCCAAGGCGCTACTCAGTTATTCTCTGGGAGGTCCGGCGGTTCCCTCTGACGGCGGGGTCGGCGCCGGCAAACAGGGTTTTTTGCGGGTTGCGATCGGCGACATGGTGAACGGTTACAAGGTCACGGAGATCCTGCCGGAAAAAATTATTTTCAGCCGGGATGGCCAACAGATAACCAAATTCCTGTACGATAAGGGAAAGGAAAGGGGGCAGGGGGCTACATCCCTGCCAAGCCGCATACCGACCGGGAAGATACCCGCGGCTGTTCCGGTCATTCCAGACACAAAGGCGGTGGAGCCGCCGCGCTTGCCCACCCCGCGAAAACAGCTTCAGCCGCCGCCTCCGCCGAGCGACGAGGAATTGCGGAAAAACCCGCTGCGCAAACGCCCGGAGCCGCCGCCTGTATGATGATGAAAATCAGAACCCACAAAGGGGATCCACCCATGAAGCCTCGCCGCATCCATATTCTGCTTGTTCTCCTGCTCCTCATTGCAGGCCAGGGTTGCAGCCCCACGGCCACCCGCCCCTGGGTCGATCTCCAGGAAATCAACAGCCGGATCGTGAGAAGCCCGGAGAAAAATCAAACGCAGGAAGCGGGCACGGAAGGCGCAGCCGCGCAGCCCCGGGTCAAGGACATGAGCGTCTCCGGTGCTGCCGCGCAGGAGGCGAAAAAAGAGCAGAACGGTGTAATCCCGCATAAGGTCGAGGCCGGGGAGGACGGGATTCTGCTCAACTTCGACAACGCCGATATCTATGAATTCATCCAGGTCATCTCCGAAACCCTTGGCATCAATTACATTGTCGATCCCAAGGTCAAGGGCAGCGTCAACATCCGTTCCGCCCAGAAAATCGGCAAGGATCAGCTGTTCGGCGTGTTTCAGAAGATCCTGCACGTCAACGGTCTGGATGTGCGCAACGAAGGGGATTATTACTCCATTCATCCCTCCAAGGGGGGGGTGCCCCAGCAGATTTTCGGGCCGAGCGAGTCAGGTTCCCTCAAACCCTCATCGCGGCTGGTGGTGCAGATCATCCCGGTGATGCATCTGGCTTCGACCGAGGCCAAGAAGCTTGTGGAGCCGTATCTTTCCGAAGTGGGGACGCTCTATAATCTCACCAGTCAGAATACCCTTATCGTCAGCGATTTTGAAAGCAAGGTGCTGGATATCGTCAGCGTCCTGTCCCGCCTGGACATCTCCCCGCTCTCGGCGCTCAAGGTCCGGATGATCCGGGTGGAAAACGCCTCGCTTTTCACCCTGCGCGACGAGTTGCAGCAAATCCTCACCGCCCTGTCGGTGAACCCCCAGGAGCACGAAGCGGTTTCCATCATCCCGCTGGAACGGGTCAATTCCCTGCTTCTGATCAGCAAAAGTGAACAGTTGTTGGACAACACCGACCGCTGGATAAAGGAGTTGGATGTTGTCCCTTCCGGAGGGTTGGACACCATTTATTTTTATAATGTGCGCAATTCAGTGGCCTCGGAACTTGCGGCGCTGGTCAATTCCTTGATCGATGGAGAGGGAACACCAACCGGCGGGGATACGCAGCTTAAAACAGGTCTTGATTCGGGGCCGACGCCTGCCAAGCCCTCTTCCCTCTCCGGCATCGATGACCCGAACAAACCGATAGCTACGGAGAAAACCGCTTCTCCGCCCAGCAGTGCCAAGCCGCGGTCCGGCACAGACAGGAAGAATAAAGGCGGGAGCCTCCACTTTGCGGGAGAACCGTTACTGCTGGCTGATGATAGCCGCAACATCATCCTGATCCGGGCGCTGACCTCCGACTATACTCGGCTGGTCAAATTGATGGAGAGGCTGGACAATCTGCCCCGCCAGGTGCTCATCGAGGTGATGGTGGCCGAAGTGACTCTGGATGATTCCTGGGAATTTGGTATTGAATGGGCTTTGAAAAACAACCAGCTCAAGATTGATGGCACGAAATATGGTCAGGCTTTTTCGACCGATTTTGCAAGCAACATCAAGAGCGGCTTTTCGTATTCCATTTTCAGGAGCGCAGACGATGTAGTCGGCTTGATAAACGCCATAGCCACGAAAGCAGATGTCTCCCTGCTCTCCTCTCCTCAAGTCCTGGTGCTGAATAACGAAGAGGCCTCGGTGAATGTGGGTCGCCAGGTGCCCATCGTTACTACGGAAACCGAACGTCCTGGTAGCACCGATTATCCGGTGGTGGACAAGACTGTGCAGTATAAAGACACCGGCACCATCCTCAAAGTGCGGCCCCGGATCAACTACGATGGAATGGTCATTCTCGACATTGACCAGCAGGTGAGTTCGGCGGTCAAGAATGATCTGGAAAGCGGTATTACCTCGCCGATTATCTCAACCCGTCAACTCAAAACCAAGCTTGCGGTGAAAAATGGTCAATCCATCATGATGGGTGGATTGATCAGCAAAGACAATAACATCACTCAGAACAAAGTCCCTCTTCTGGGAGACATTCCCCTTTTGGGTTGGGCGTTTAAGTATGAAAAACAGAGCAACGCCAAGACCGAGCTTCTGGTTATGATTACCCCCTACGTCATAGAATCCGACGACGTGCTGGCACAGTACATCAATAAATTTCAAGAAAAGATGCAGGGGCTGCGTCAGGGGCTTAACGAGAAGCCATCTGCTGTCACGGAAACCCTCAAGGATAAGCGGGACAAGGATAATTGATTACGTGCACCGCCAAAATAAGTCGGGGACAGACCAAAGGTCAGTGGGGGATGGCAGGTGGGCAGGGGACTGACCTTTGGTCTGTCCCCGATGTAATATTCCCCGTTGACTTCGGAGGCATTAAATTGATAGGCTTGTGCTATGCCTCGTCAAGCCAGAATTGTCATCCCGAACACACCGCATCACATTGTCCAGCGTGGACATAATCGAAAAACCGTTTTTGTCTCCGAAGACGACTACCTGTATTACTGCCACAATCTCACAGATTTCAAAAAACAGTTCGGTTGCAGAGTATATGCGTACTGCTTGATGACCAACCATGTTCATCTGGTAGTCGATCCAGGGGAAGATGTCGAGAGTATCGCGCTGCTCATGAAGCGCGTTGCCGGCAGGCAAACACGGTACGTCAACAGGCTGGAAAAGCGAACGGGGAGCTTATGGGAAGGGAGATATAAGTCCAGTCCAATATCAAGCAAGGAATACCTTTTGGCATGCTGCCGCTATATCGAACTAAACCCTCTCCGTGCTGGAATTGTGAGTACCCCTGCCGACTATAAATGGTCAAGTTATCGCTGCAAAGCAGAAGGCAAGACGGACGACCTGGTGGATTTTGATGGTAACTATCTGGCGTTTGGACGAAACGAAAGGGAACGGGCGATTTTGTACAAAGATTATGTTCACGACACGATCCCTGATTCTGAATGGAAACTTATCCGCGAGGCTGTCCAGCGCGGACAGTTAACCGGTAGCAGTTGTTTCCGCGACGAATTGACCGAACGTTTGGGAATGCGCTTGTCCAACCAAGAATAAAAAGAGAATAAAAAGGGGGATAGATTCATTTCCTTTTCTTCAGTCGGGGACAGACCCGAGGTCAGTCCCCTTGGTTTCGGGGTGGCGAGGAGGGGAGGGGACTGACCTCAGGTCTGTCCCCGATGTAATGTATCATTCCAGTAACAAGTGGCGGCTGAAGCGTTTTCTTCGGTCGCCATTTTCTTTTTATCACCAATCCCCACACATATTTACTGCTGATTCGTTATCGTTGCGATCATGAAGTCTGTTGTGCCAAGAACCGGCAGTACGGTTTGGTGCGACAATATGCCTAGTTTGCAGATGGAGCCTCTTGTGATATTGATTATCAATACGATCACCGTCTGCTTCAAAAGATGCGTTCTTTTGGTCGGGAATCGGTTGTTAAAGAAAATCAGATGAACTCAAACAAAAGGTGAACAAAATGAAAAAAACAACAATACTGCTTGTCTGTTGGCTGGTCAGCGTGATCGCGCCTTTGTCCGCGCAGGCCGGAGTACTCGACATCGGGGAAGAGACTCATCTCATCTTCATGCGGGAGGAAGAAAAGCTCGCCCGTGACGTCTATCTGACCTTGAGCAAAATATATCCCACTGCTGCCACTTTTTCAAACATTGGAGAGACTTCGGAGCAGACCCACACCGATACGGTGCGCGATATGCTGGCGAAATACGGAATTCCCGACCCCAACCCGGATGCCAATAACCTGCCGGCGAGCATCGGCGTTTTTACCGGCGCTAACTATGGCTGGTATTTTACCGAAAAATTCAATGCTCTGGTGAACTGGGGATCACAGGGGTTGCTGGAGGCCCTGTATGTCGGCGCCTTTATCGAAGAGCTGGATATGCTTGATATCGTCGGGTGCCCCAAGATCATTGTGGAAACCGATAACGGGATCGGCGCGGGTGAATGCGGCCTGACGTATACCGATGAAGCTGCTCTGCAGACAATGTACACCCATCTGGTGGATGGCTCAAAAGACCATCTGCGGGCCTATGTGAAAAGCATAGAGAATATAATAGGGGCAGGCAACTATGTTGCCCAGGTTCTTACCCAGGCAGAGGTGGACGCCATTCTGGGCAGGTAACCTGACGGATGTATGGTCACGGAATAGAGCTGTCACCGTGACGATGATGTGTTGACGTAACAACGGGCGGCTGAAGTTTTTTCATCAGCCGCCCGTTGTTTTCAATGTGCGATTATTTCCCCACCAGTCGCTCTAAAATTTTGTAGCTTCGCGCCACCATGTTCCTCGGCTCCACCATGAGCCCGGCTTGGATCATGGCGTTGTCGAAGATCTGCTCCACCACGCTTCCCGCCACCTCACCATCTTTTTCTTTCAGGTTCGCCAAGCCTTTGATCAGGGGGTGGGCGGTGTTGATTTCGAGATTCTTGCCGCCGAACTGCTGCAATCCCTGGCCCGAGGCGCGCATGATCCGTTCCATGCTGCTGGTGACAAAGCCGTCGGGATTGACCACCATTGCCGGGCTGTCGGTGAGGCGTTTTGAGGCGATGACCTCTTTCACCTGTTCGCCCAAGACCTCCTTCATCCAGCTGGTCAGAGTCGCGGAGTCCGATTCCGGCATGGCCTCGGCCTGCGCTTTTTTCTTGTCCGCCTCGGTTTCTGTCGCTGCCTCGGGAAGATCAAGATCTCCGCGGTCGGCGGAAACGAGTTTCTTCTCGTCAAACATGCTCAGGTGGCTCATGGCGAAATCATCGATGGGCTCCAGGGTGTAGATCACCTCGATATTGCGTTTTTTAAACGCCTCGATGTAGGGGCCGTTTTCAATGGCTTCCCGGCTGGGGCCGTTGATGTAGAAGATCTCTTTCTGCCCATCGGGCATGCGCTCCACATATTCGGCAAGGGAGGTGAAAACCCCGTCTTCGGTTTTGGAGGACTCGAAACGCAGGAGTTTTGCTGCCTCTTCGCGGTAGGCAAAGTCCGAAATCACCCCTTCTTTGATAAACATCCCGAAGTTCTTCCAGAATTCGGTGTACTTCTCCGGCTCGCTCTTGGCCAGCTCTTCCAGGAATTTGAGCACCCGCTTGGTCACCACCTTGTTGATCTTGGCGACCAGAGCATTGTCCTGCAGGGCCTGGCGGGAGATGTTAAGCGGCAGGTCTTCGCTGTCGATGACCCCGCGCAGGAAGCGCAGCCATTCCGGGAGAATGGTCTTGCTGTGTTGCTCGATCAGCACCCGCTGGCAGTAGAGATTGACCCCCGGGTCCATGCGGCCGAAACCCATGGATTCGAAATTTTCCTTGGGGATAAAGAGCAGGGTCTTGATGGCCAGAGGGGCGTCCGCGGAAAAATGGAGCCGGGCCAGGGGTTCGTCAAAGGCGTTGGCAACGAATTTGTAAAACTCGGTGTAGGCCTCTTCCTTGATCTCGTTTTTACCCAGGGTCCAGATGGCCTGCACCGTGTTGATCGCTTCGCCCTTGAGCTTGATGGGGAAGGGGACAAAGCTGGAATACTGCTTGATGATCCTGCGGATGGTCTGCTCGTTGGCGTATTCTTTGGCCTCGTCGGTGAGTTCCAGGACAATGCTGGTGCCGCGCCGGATGCCGGGGCACATGGCGATGGTGAAGGTGCCGCCGCCGTCGGAGATCCATTCGTGGCCCATGTCGTCCATGCGGAAGGAGCGCGATTTCACCGTAACTTTTTTGGCGACCATAAAGGCGGCATAGAAACCCACGCCGAACTGGCCGATCAGATTCACATCCTTGCGATCCGTTTCGGAAAGCTTGGTGAAAAAGGTCTTGGAGCCGGAATGGGCGATGGTGCCGAGATTTGCCTCCAGTTCGCCACGGTCCATGCCGATGCCGCTATCGCTGATGGTGAGGGTGTTTGCCTTCTCATCAAAATCGATGGTGATTTCAAGCGGCATGTGGCTGTCGAATACCTCCTGCTCAACCACGCTCTGGTGCCGGAATTTTTCCAGGGCATCCGCGGAGTTGGAGATCAATTCGCGCAGGAATATCTCTTTTTCCGTGTAGAGCGAGTGGATCACGATATCGAGCATTTTTTTTACTTCGGCCTGGAATTCCTTGGTCTCTGCTTGGGGGGTGGTTTTTTCTGAACTCATCTGTACTCTCTCTGAAATTGTTTCGTTGAGGCGTTGAGGGCAATTGCGCCTGCTGCCGGGAATGGTTCTGTTTTGGCGAAAACACCAATGTGCGTCAAAAATAAGCATCCAGGTGGTCATGTCAAGCTATGGAAATGCATCGCTGCAAATACCTCTCAACCGTTTCAGCGGTGATGGTGGCGGTGTAGCGTTTCGTAATTATTTACAACCGAGTCCGTATATGTGATAATCGCACGAGTAGCGTTTGCATTTGCCCGCAGTGTGCATGGGCTTACCCAGACCTTTTGAACCGGGAAAAGCGATGATGGATGTAGCTGCAGAGTATGTCAGGGATGTTGAAAAGATTGCCCCGTGTCCGGAGGTGGCGCTGGATGTGCTCTCCATGGCCCATGCCTCGGATTGCTCCATTCCGCAGTTGTCGGAAAAAATAGAGCAGGACCCGGGCCTCACCGCCAACATGCTGCATATGGCCAACTCCGCCTATTTCGGCCACATGAAGAAAATCACCTCGGTCAAGGATATCATTGTCCGCATGGGGGTGGACGCGGTCAAGATCATCTCCATCACCAGCGCATCGGTGGGGCTGCTCAGATCCCCTCATGCGGCGTATGCCCTTGGCAGGGGCGAGCTGTGGCGCCACTCCTTTGCCGTTGCCATTCTGGCAAACATCATTGCCCGCTACGCTAAGGCCAGGGATACCTC
>JAHJTI010000284.1 GCA_018829945.1 Pseudomonadota bacterium
ATACGCTGTAAGCTATCCGTCGAAAGAGAAATGGCATCAACATCTCCTAGAAACCGGAGCGCCGCTTCTCTTCCTGTTTTACATCCATGGCCAACCCGGTGATTCCGGTGGTGGACTCGCCCCTGGCGGCTTTGATACTATCCAGCCCACGATTGACCGCGGTTTTCCGAGTACAGTAGCTGGCAGCGGTGTCCTCGGTGATCAGTCCGTCCTCGTACAACTCAAGGATATGCTGGTCAAAGGTCTGCCAGCCAAGGGCCTTGGCATCGGCAATAATGTCGTAAAAGGTCTTGTCTTCGGTTTCTCCGGTCATGATCAGTTCACGCACCCGCAGACTCATGCCCATGATTTCGAAGGCAGCCACCCGCCCCCCGCCGACCTTGGGCAGGAGACGCTGACAGACAATCCAGCGGATGGTGTCCACCAGCCGATTCCGCACCTGGGCCTGTTCCTCCTGGTCGAACATGCCCAGGATACGGTTGATGGTCTGGCCCGCATCCACGGTATGCAAAGTGGAGAGCACCAGATGCCCGGTTTCCGCAGCGGAGAGACCGATCTCCATGGTTTCACGGTCACGCATTTCGCCGACCAGGATTACCTTGGGCGCCTGTCGCAGAGCAGCCCGCAGGCCAGAGGCAAAGGAATCGAAATCGTTGCCGAGTTCCCGCTGGTTGAAAGTAGACATCTTGTGCTCATGCACATACTCGATGGGATCTTCCAGGGTGACGATGTGCACCGGCTTCTCGTCGTTGATCTTATCAAGCAAGGCTGCCAGACTGGTGGATTTACCGGAACCGGTAGCGCCGGTAACGAGAATGATGCCGTTGCGCTCCTCAGCCATATTGTAAAACAGCTTGGGAAGATTGAGCTGATTGATGGTCGGAATCTTCATCTCCAGTTTCCGCAGCACTGTGGAGAGATTGGCCTTTTGCGAGAATACGTTCACCCTGAACCGGGCTTTCTGTCCGAGCCAATAAGAAAGATCGCAGGAGCCGTGCTTGACCAGATCATCAAGCAATCTCTTATTGCCTCCGATAAGGTTGAGTGCAAAGATCTCGGCCTGAAAAGGGGTGAGCGACTCCACCGGCGGCTCCACCGACACCGGCACCAGCTGCCCGGAGGTCTCCACCTGCAGTGGCTTGCCCACCGTAATATTGAGATCGGAAACATTGCCGTAGGTTTCCAACATGCTGGTGATCCAGTAGTCTATTTCCGTTTGTTTCATGACTGCGCCCCCGTCAACTTCACCATGTTCCGTCGCCTGACCACTCCGATGTTCTCTTAGAATTGTATAAGAACGGGCCAAACTCTGACAACTATTTCTTTTTCACCAGAAAATACAGGCCGCCAGGATGCTTCATGTGCCCGGCCGCAGCCTCGGCATAACGCCCGCTGCCCCAGAAGAGGTCAAGCCGCCCGGCTCCGGTGATGGCGGAACCGGAATCCTGGTTCACCACGAAACGGCTTAAGGGCTCCCAGCCGATGATCTCACCAACCGGATTGACTATCGGCTTGCGCGTAGTCAAAAAAGCAAGGCTCCCCGGGGGGAAACAATCCTGATCAAGGGCCACCGAACGGCCTGGAGTAAGGGGTTCACCCAGGCTCCCCAAAGGCCCGACCGCGGATGTATCTCCCCAACGAAAAAAGACAAAGGAATCATTATGGTGCAGAATCCCCTCCTGCTCCTCAGGGTGCTTCTTGAGATAGTTGACAATCCTCGGCAGGGTTACCTCTTCGCGGCGCATGACCCCTTTTCCCACCAGCAATTTCCCGATGCTCCGGTATTCATGCCCGTTTTTCGCGGCAAACTGCACACGGCGCCGCGAGCCGTCACCGAACTGCACCTGGCCCGATCCTTGAATATGCAGGATAAAGGCATCGACCGGATCGGACAAGTAAACCAGCTCCCGCCCTGCCAGCATCCCCCCTTTTTCGATCTCCGCCCGGGTAAAATAGGGGACAAGGCTGCCGTTTTCCATCCTGCCTGTTTTTTTCTCCTTCCCTTTCCCGCCGGAATGGGAAACCAGATCAGCGGGTTTGCCATACAATGGATACCGATAGGTGGCTGTCTTTGTCAGGCTGGCCTTGAAAAGCGGCTCAAAATAACCGGTAAGCAGAACTTTATGATCAGACCCCCTGCCCGCTGCCTGGCACAGGGTGAACTGTTTTTTAAGAATAGCGGTCAAAGCCTGGGGCGAGGGTTTTTGCTCAATGATCCGCTTGAAAGAGCGAAGGGATTCGATAAGCCAGGCGACGGAATACTCCTCCCCGCAGAGCAGAAAGGTTTTCCCCTGAGGAAGCCGTTCAAGATACTCTACGCTCCGGTCGATGGCCGGGGCAAGGGATTCATACGCCAGATCATCCTGAAACTGCGGCAATTCCGCCACAAGGGGCACGGTTGCTGCCGGACCGCATTGGGCGGACACGGACTGAAATCCGAAAAGGAGAAATCCGCAAACCAGGACAATCCCCCCACATACAATACCTATTGTTTCCGACAAGGTCCGCATCCGCGCCACGCCTCCTCATGATTTCTGAACGCGTTGCACCATAGCAGGAAATTTCCGCAAATGCACTCTGCGAAGCATGATCCGCAATGCCTGCCATTCCCTCGCCTGCCCGGCCTTGCACGGAAAGGCCTGAAGACAAAGCTGACAAAAAGATGTGGCAATTGTCGCCCACTCCCGTTATATATTTCTATTTCATAGGTATATGTTCCCATATATGCGGCTATTAAAATTTTTGGAGGTAATAATGAGCGAAGATAAGAAAATCGAAAGCATGATGCAGGAGAATCGCCTTTTCGCCCCGCCAGGCGCGGGCCAGGCCCAGGCACATGTAAAGAGCATGGCCGAATACGAGGCGCATTATAAGCGTTCCATGGAAGATCCGGAAGGTTTTTGGGGCGACCGCACCAAAGAACTCCTCACCTGGGAAAAACCCTGGGATAAAGTGCTTGAAGCCGACATGCACAAGCCCGAGATCAAATGGTTTCAGGGCGGCAGACTGAATGTTTCCTACAACTGCCTTGATCGTCACCTTGAAAACGGCCGCCGCAACAAAGCCGCTCTCATCTTCCAGGGCGAACCCGAGGGCGATGTCCGGGTCTACACCTACCAGATGCTGCACACCGAAGTCTGCCGTTTCGCCAACGTCCTCAAGAAAATGGGCGTAAAAAAAGGCGACCGTGTTTCCGTATATCTGCCCATGGTTCCGGAACTTGCCATCACCCTGCTGGCCTGCACCCGGATCGGCGCCATCCACAGCGTGGTTTTCGCGGGCTTTTCCGCCCAGAGCCTTAAGAGCCGTATCCAAGATTGCGAGGCCAAGGTTCTGGTCACCGCTGATGCCGTTCTGCGTGCCGGCAAGGTCATTCCCCTGAAACCGGCTGCCGACGATGCCCTCCAGGGCTGCGATTCCGTCAAACACTGTATTGTTGTAAAACGGGCCGGAAACGAAATCCCCATGCAGGAAGGCCGTGATCTCTGGTGGCAACAGGAAATGGCTGCCGATGACATCACCGACCGTTGCGCTCCGGAAAGCATGGAAGCGGAAGACAATCTCTTCATCCTCTACACCTCCGGCTCCACCGGCAAGCCCAAAGGCGTGGTCCACACGACCGGCGGCTATCTGACCTATGTCGCGCACACCACCCAGTGGGTCTTCGACATCAAAGACGATGATGTGCACTGGTGTACCGCCGATATCGGCTGGATCACAGGCCACAGCTACATCCTCTACGGACCGCTGGCTCTAGGTGCCACAACCCTCATGTTCGAGGGGGTGCCTTCCTGGCCCGCGCCCGACCGTTTCTGGCATATCTGCGACAAATTCAAGGTCAACATCTTCTACACCGCCCCCACTGTTATCCGTTCCCTGATGCGTGAAGGGACCAAGTGGACGGAAAAATACGATCTTTCCTCCCTGCGCGTCCTGGGCTCAGTGGGCGAACCCATCAACCCGGAAGCCTGGATGTGGTATCACGAACACATCGGCAAGAGCAAGCTGCCCATTGTTGACACCTGGTGGCAGACCGAAACCGGTGGCATCATGATCTCCGGCCTGCCCTTTGCCACTGCGCTCAAGCCCGGCTCGGCCACCATGCCCCTGCCCGGCATCGACGCAGCCATTCTCCGCGAAGACGGCTCCGAAGCGGCCCCCAACGAAGGCGGTCACCTGGTGATCCGCAAACCCTGGCCCGGCATGCTCCGCGGCGTGTTCGGAGATCCGGCCCGCTACAAAAAAACCTACTTCAGCCGCTACGAAGGGATTTACGATCCGGAAGACGGGGCAAGAAAGGACGAGGACGGCTATTTCTGGATCATGGGGAGGCTGGACGACGTGATCAATGTCTCCGGCCACCGGTTGGGCACCGCC
>JAHJTI010000285.1 GCA_018829945.1 Pseudomonadota bacterium
ACATACGGAACCAACCTGGGACTGGCCTTTCAGATCGTGGATGATCTGCTGGATTATCTCGGCGACCCGGCAAAAACCGGCAAAGCAGTGGGCAACGATTTTCAGGAGGGCAAAATGACCCTGCCCCTGATCAAGACCCTGGAAAAAGCCGAAAGCAAAGACCGTGATGTGTTGATTGCACTGCTCAAAGCCACACCCCAGGAACGGAGCAGGCAAATTGCCACAGCCCATGCCATAATAGAAAAATATCAGGGATTTTCCCTTGCCAGGGCGCAAGCTGAGTCGTTGCTTGCCGAAGCCATTGCCGGGCTGGCCATCTTTGGCGAAGCAAAAGCAAAAGAGTCCCTCATCGGTCTGGCCCAGTATGTCTTGAATCGGGACAAATAGGCATGTCAAAGATTGGCAAAAAAAAAGCAACCCGAAAAGGACCCAGGAAAAAAACGGCAAGGAGCCTTGGCCTTTTTGCCCTGTTTGTTTTTGTGGGTGTGACTCTGGCAGCCGGATTCTATTTCATGGCGCTGTTCCCGGGTAAACCCTTGGGGATCGACCTGCCTCAACTGAGTGAGCAGGCCAAGAAGAAACCCTTGCAACAAGTATCCGAGCCGCAACCAGCCCCTCTCTACGAAGAGCCGGCCCTGCCCCACCAGGCGCCACCGGTTGTAACCCGCAACACAATCTCTGAGAAGAAATCCCTTACCGGCAAACCCCTGGTGGCCATTGTTATTGACGATATGGGCAACCGGCAGAACACCGGCAGGGCCCTTATCGCCCTTGACCTGCCTCTCTCCTTCTCCTTTCTGCCCTCGACTCCATTTTCCGATGAATTGCAGAAGGCGGCCCAAGCCAAGGGGCGTGACATCCTCCTCCATCTGCCCCTTGAGCCGATGGACCCTAAATGGAATCCCGGCCCCGGCACCCTGACTACGAGCATGGACCAGGAAACCATGCGAACCATTTTCCACGACGACCTGCAATCAGTCCCCACAGTCATGGGGATCAACAACCACATGGGATCCCGATTCACCGCCGACCCTCAGGCCATGCGGACCCTGTTACCCCTTGTCCGGGCCCGCAACCTTTTTTTCCTGGACAGCGTGACCTCCTCACAAAGCGTTGCCTATGACCTTGCCCGTGAAATGGGCATAAAAACAGAACGCCGCACCGTCTTTCTCGACAACGACCAGAACCCGGACAAAATCCAGGCCCAACTTGACCTCCTGATCAAGCTCGCCGGGGAGCATGGCCAGGCGGTGGGCATCGGTCATCCGTATCCGGCCACGGTGGAGGCCCTTCGCAGATACCAGCCTCGATTGCGCGACCATGTCAAAATGGTCGGGGTCTCCCGCCTTGTCCATTGATTGGTGAAACCATGCCTTCCATTATCACCCTGACAACGGATTTTGGCCTGCAGGATGAATACGTCGGCGTAATGAAAGGGGTCGTGGCAGGTCTGGCCCCGCAGGTGCGCCTCATCGATCTCTGCCATAGCATCCGGGCCCAGGATATCCGTCAGGCAGCCTTTATTCTCCAGGCCGCGGCACCGTATTTCCCCAAAGGCACCATCCATCTGGCCGTTGTCGATCCGGGAGTGGGTTCATCCAGACAGCTCCTGGCGGTCCGGGCAATGAACCAGATTTTTCTCGGACCTGACAATGGCATTCTGACCCCTTTTCTGCAAGAACGTCTTTTTGAAGAGGCGATTGTAATTGATTGTCCCCATCTCTATCTTGCCCCGCTCAGCACCACCTTCCATGGCCGGGACATTCTGGCACCGGTTGCAGCCGCCCTGGCCACCGGTGCCGACCTCTCCAGCCTTGGCACTCAGGCGTTTAAGGAAAATCTTACAAAACTTGCATCCCCCACCTTGCAAATTGACCGGATTCATGGCAACATAGCCGGGGCCGTGATCCATATCGACCATTTCGGCAACCTGACCACGAATATCCACCAGCGTGACATTGCCGGGCTGACAGCTGATCCGGCTTCCATCCAGATCTTTCATAAGAAACAGCAAATAACCGGCCTGGCAAACGCATACGCCTCACTGCCCGACAGGCAGGTTCTGGCAATTATCGGTAGCCGCGGTTATCTTGAACTGGCAGTAGCCAATGGAAATGCCGCCCGTTTTCTTGGGGCGGAAGTGAATGACACTGTGCGGGTGAAACTAGGAAACAATTCATAACCTTTTTTCTATTTACAGACATGACGGCTCCGCATAGAATCACGGCTTAACTTCAGGTAAGGAATCAACTCCATGCATGACAACCACATCGAGGATATAGCAAAACTCCTCAAAACCATGTCGCACCCCATCCGCCTGAAAATTCTCTGCCTGTTGCAGGACAAAGAAATGACCGTTGGCGATCTTCACAAAGAGGTGCACACCACCAATGCCAATGTCTCCCAGCACCTCTCCATTCTCCGCAACCAGGGGATTATCGCTTTCCGCAAGGATGCGAACTTCATCTACAACCGGATTGCGGAAGGCCGCGTGACCGAATTGATTAAAACCATGCGGGAACTCTTCTGCCAGGTTTCCTGATTGCCGCAGGACTCAACACTCTACAACAAAGGAGGCTTCATCATGATCATCACAGACTTGGTTCATGTTTTTGCAGGCGCCTTCATTCTGCTCAGCTTGGCTCTGGGCACGTGGATACACCCCTATTGGTACTTTTTCACCGCCTTTGTCGGAGCGAATCTTTTTCAGTACGGGTTCAGCAAGTTCTGTCCGCTGGCCATGATCCTCAAAAAATTCGGCGTTCCTGAAACCCGCGAGGGGAAAGGCTGCTGCACCAAATAAGTCGATCCAACAAACATCTGAGGGGGGAAGCATCTCCCCTTTATTTTCCAAATGTTGATCTTGGTAATTTCCCCTCCGATTCGTTTTTATTTCTGCACATTGTATTTGCCACACACAATAAAATCATAAGTAATTCCTTCAGGACCACTTTGTAGCAGCACGTTTTCAGCGATGGAAATACCGCGCCGCAGGTAGTGCATGTCGCGTACCTGTGTATTTTTTTTCTTTTCACGCAAACTCCTCCTAATTATCTTTCCGCTCCTTCATCCCTGCGGAAACCTGTATTTTCCCTGTTTGCGTGTTTTTTTCAGGACCAACAACAATGAATGTCTCCATCTTTACTGCGAAATACCTCAAAAAAACCAACCCGCTGATCTTCAAACTCATCTCGCGGGCTCAGGATATCGAAGAACTGCGCGGGCAGCTCATTGATTTCACCTTCACTGTCGAACAACAGACCGTAGAAGAAGCTGCCCACGATGATGCCAGTTTGCTGGCCCGCATCCGCGATTGCGGTTTTTCCTTCCGAACCATACTCAAAAAAGGTTCTGAGCAGGCTGCGGGCTTCAGTATCCTCCAAGCCCTCTGGGATATCGGCCACAACATCCCGCGACCGGAACTTTCTCCCGCTTTCTTTGCCGATCTCCTCTATATGCTGTTAGGCATGCAGGGGCAGGCCCCACGCAGAACCCTGGACGCCATCCACCTCACTGCCGTGCAATCAAGCGGCAGAAAAGCGGCTATCAAGCGTTCCCGTCAGCTGGATAATCTCTGGAACGATGTGGACCGCCGCATGTCTGCATACCCTTCAGGTCTTGAAGAAGCGTCGGTACGACGGCGACATGTTCGGCGGGAAAAAATCCTCTCGGTGCTGGGCGGTACTCTCGAAAATTGGCACGACTGGCGCTGGCAGATCAAACACATTGTCCGCGATCTTGCCACTCTCGAAAAGATGGTGAAACTCAGCGCCTCCCAACGCAATGCGTTGAAGGCCGCCAAGGAAAACCGGTTGCCCTTCGGCATCACTCCACATTATCTATCCTTAATGGATGATGACCTCGAAAAGCGGGATGCGGCCATCCGCGCCCAAGTTCTGCCGCCCATGAGTTACGTCAAAGAAGTCGCCGCGATTGAGGATGTTTCCTGTCTCGATTTCATGGGTGAAGAAGACACCTCCCCGTTTGAACTTATCACGAGGCGCTATCCTGCCATCTGCATCCTTAAGCCGTACAATACCTGCCCCCAGATCTGTGTCTACTGCCAACGAAACTGGGAGATCGACGACGTCATGGCAAGCGGCGCCTTTGCCGGCATGGACAAAATCGATGGAGCCATCCAATGGATTCATGATCATCCGGCAATCCATGAGGTGCTTATCACCGGCGGCGACCCCCTGGCCATGGGCAATGATGCTCTGGCGGCCATCCTGGCCAAGGTGGCTGAAATCCCCACAGTGGAACGAATCCGCATCGGCAGCAGAACTTTTGTCACCATGCCCATGCGGATCACCGAAGGACTGGCTGCGTTGATCAGCCAATACCGCGAACCCGGACGCCGGGAAGTGGTGATGATGACGCATGTGCAGCACCCCTACGAGGTGACTCCGGATACGGTTGCCGCGGTCAACAAGTTCCGGATGCGCGGCATCCCTGTCTACAACCAGCTGGTCTACACCTATTACGCATCTAAACGCTTCGAGGCCGCTTCTTTGCGCCGAGTTCTGCGCCTGATCGGCATCGACCCCTATTACACCTTCAACACCAAGGGCAAGGACGAGACCCTGGCCTACCGCACTCCCATTGCCCGACTCCTTCAGGAACAGCAGGAAGAGGCGCGTTTGTTGCCGGGGTTGGCCAGAACCGACGAGGCTGTTTTCAACGTGCCCAGACAGGGAAAAAGCTACCTGCGGGCCCGGGAATACCGCAATTTTCTCTCCATTCTCCCGGACGGAGCTCGGATGTATGAGTTTCACTCATGGGAAAAAAAGGTCTCCCAGGAAACCTCCACCTACATCACCACGGATGTACCGATACTGCATTATCTGGAGCGGTTGAGCAAGGACGGGGAGAGCGTTTCCGACTACGAAACCATCTGGTATTATTTTTGACGAGGTGGGATTGGGAAACCTGCAGGACATCGCCTCCCTGTCAGTCCCGTGCAATTGTCTCTTGATGCATTGCAGCCCATCATGATACGATTTTCAATCAATGGACACCTGTCTGCCGACTACGGTGCCAGCTCTTTTCCTCCCCATCACGGACAAACCCATGAAGCTGACGATGAAAACCCGGCTGACCCTTGCCATTTCCCTGCTGTTTTTATGCCTGATGGGCGCCACGTCCTTCTTTGTCTTCACCATGGTCAAGCAGCAGCTTAAGGAAATTATCTCTACCGAACAGACATCCATTCTCGCGGAAATGACCGACTCCCTCGACGAGAAACTTCTTCATGCCCAAAGCCTGATTGTCGCCGTTGCCACAACAATGGTTTCCGAGGAGACCATTGCCTCGGCGGAAACAGCCCAGGAATTTCTTGACCCCCGGGCTGCACTGCACAAAACCTTCGACAACCACATCTTTCTTTTTACCCCGCAGGGCAGGCTCATCGCCGAATCTCCATTTCTTCCCAACCGGCACGGTCTGGACTTTTCATCACGACCCTGCCTCAAAAACACCCTGGTCACCTCCACACCGTTAATCTCCGACCCCTATATCTCCTCCCAGCCGCACCACCACCCGGTGATCATGCTGACCGCGCCGGTTTTTGACAAAAACGGCAAGATCATCGCCATACTCGCCGGCGGCATTGACCTCACCGGCCCTCGTTTTCTGGGCAAGCTTGCGAAAAAGAAAATCGGAAAGACGGGGTATCTCTACCTGAGCACGGCGGATCGAACCATTATCATGCATCCGGACAAGACTAGACTTTTCACAAAAATATCCGAAGGAGAAGACCCAGGGTACGACCGGGTGATCCAGGGATTTGAGGGAACGATAGAAGAGTATGCCCGCGAGGGGACGCTCATGCTCTCATCCTTCAAGCGGTTGCAAACGAAGGACTGGATTCTTGCCGCGGACTATCCCAAGACTGAGGCATATGCTCCGATCACTCATGGCGCAAAAATCCTCTTAAGCGGGATGCTGATCATCTCCCTGATAGCTTTCACTGTCATCAGGTATTTCAGCCAACACCTGACCAAGCCTCTGCGGGCTTTCACCCGACATGTTACAGAGCTGGAAAGCAAGACGGGAGAGGCGCGTCTCTTCCGTACCAACGCCCCGGATGAAACCGGCACACTGGCCCGGGCCTTCAATACCATGCTCAAAAAGCTCGACCAGCAACAGGCCGACCTGCGACAGAGCGAAGAACTCTACCGCACCGTAACAGA
This sequence comes from Pseudomonadota bacterium, assembly GCA_018829945.1. Taxonomy (GTDB): domain Bacteria; phylum Desulfobacterota; class Desulfobulbia; order Desulfobulbales; family Desulfurivibrionaceae; genus Thiovibrio. The sequence continues at coordinate 6,192 of JAHJTI010000285.1, forward strand.
GTTCGCCACGGACTTCATCTTCTGGCGGGCTCCGGATCAGAGGATGATCTTCGTCTCAGATAATTGTGAAACGCTTACCGGATATTCCGAGGATGAATTCCTTGCCGACCCCTTGCTTCTGGACACGCTCTTCCATCCGGAAGACCGGGAAAAGTGGACAGGCCATATACATCTTGCGAACGAGTCAGGCATGAATCTCCCCCTGGAATTCCGGATCATAACCAAGTCCGGCCTGACCCGCTGGGTCAGCCACATTTGTACGACAATCAACGATAGCACAGGTCGACCACTGGGCCGCCGCGGAAGCCTTGCCGATATCACCAGACTGAAACAGGCGACGGAGGAGCAGGAAAAACTCAGAAGCCAGCTTGTCCAGGTCCAGAAAATGGAATCCATCGGCATCCTGGCCGGAGGGGTTGCCCACGATTTCAACAACATTCTCTCCGTTATTCTCGGCTACACCGAAATTTTGCTGAGGCAACTGGCAGAAAATGATCCGATAAAGAAACAAATCCAAACAATTAACGAGGCGGGACACAGGGCGGCGGATCTAACCAGACAGCTTCTGGCCTTCAGCCGCAAACAGGTGGTGCAGTTGACGTCCGTCAGCCTGAACCAGCTTATCCTGAACCTGACCAAGATGCTGGGCAGAATGATCGGAGAGGATATCTCCATGGAGGTCCGCACCAATGCCCAGGACGACACAGTCCTCATCGATCCCGGCCAGATGGAACAAGTACTGCTGAATATGGCGGTCAACGCCCGTGATGCCATGCCGAACGGCGGCAGTCTGCTCATCGAAACGGAAAACCGGGAGCTTGACGCGGAATATGCCAAAAACCACGAGGGATTAACCCAGGGCCGATATGTGGCCCTTTCCGTAAGCGATACCGGCCAGGGGATGAGCCAGGAAATACAGACAAAAATCTTTGAACCGTTCTTCACCACCAAAGAGCGGGGAAAGGGAACCGGACTGGGGCTGGCCATGGTCTACGGCATCGTCAAACAGCTGGGCGGCCACATCTTCGTGTACAGCGAACAGGGACACGGCACGACCTTCAAGATCTTCCTGCCTGTTACCCGTCAGAAGATCGAGACCGCCCGTGAATCATCCACCCTGCCTCTTTCTAGAGGCAACGAAACCATTCTGGTGGTGGATGATACTCCCTCGCTCAAATCCCTGGTGACGGCCATACTGCAACCCCTTGGCTACACGATGCTTGAGGCGGGCGGCGGCGCGGAGGCGATACAGGTGAGCGATTCGTTTGCTGGGCGAATCGATATTCTGCTCACCGATGTCATCATGCCCGGCATGAACGGCCGGGAACTGGCAGAGGCGATCACGGCACGGCGGCCGGAAATACGGGTCATCTATATGTCCGGCTACACGGACAACGCCATCGCCCACCACGGTGTTCTTGACCCGGGCATCGTCCTGATCGAAAAACCCATCACCGCGAGCAAGCTTACCAGTGTACTCATGGGGACGGCAAGCAGCAGATCATCGAGCGTTGCGGCGAATTAGAAACGGACTATCTTGCGAAACACGCATCAGAATCCAAAGACGTCGGCAATCGCCCCGCCTACCGGAACAAACCCCGCCCGGGCACTGACAGGGTCGGCACAACGCCGTAGTCGCCCCAAAACCCTCACCTGTCCCATCTCGGCAATGGTGCGCAGGTTATCCTCAACCAGCAGCTCATATTCAACAGACTCACCATCTGAAAAGATCACGCCCAGGACGGGAATATCCCGCTGACGCAAGCCCGCAATGGTCAGCAGGGTGTGATTGATGGTACCCAGTCCGCTCTTGGCCACAACCAAAGTGGGAATTTTCAACTCACCAAGAAGCTCGACGAGCAATAGCTCCCGGTTAAGCGGCACCATGATGCCGCCTACCCCCTCAACAATGAGCAGCTCATAGCGGGCCAGCATCTCCTGGTACTTATTGCGGATCAGTTCCGGATCAATAACCCTGTCTTCCTGCTCGGCTGCGAGATGGGGTGAAGCAGCGAGGAAAAAATGATAGGGAACCTGACTACCGACCAGTTCCGGGACAAGGGGGACTCCCCCCATGCGCAAACATTCCGTTAAATCAGCGGGCGGCGATTCAGGCCCGGTAGCCGCCCATTTCTGGTATCCGGTCTTGATGCCCTTTTTGAGGAAAAAATCCAGGAGCAATCCGCAGACATGGGTCTTGCCCACATTGGTGTCCGTGCCGGCAATAAAGATCGCGTTCATTTCTCCCCCTTTACAACAAAGGCCTGGTAGGTGGCAGGATATCCGCCATGGGTTCTCTGAAACCAGGCCTCAAGCTGGTGCAAACGGCCCCGGGTCAAGGCCCCGGGCAACTGACCGCCGCCGGTTCCTGTCTTGCGGATGTGGTCCAGCAACTCGAGAAGCGTGCGATAGTTTCTGACCCGCAGCACCTCCTGCACGGAAAACCGAGGGAATATCTCCCCCAGCATAACTTCCAGGCTCTCTCCGACAGGAAACCCATGGGTCGGCAAGCACACCTCCTGAGCAAAAACATGCCTTAATCCCTGGCCAAGTTCGACAAAAGTCCGAGGGCCAAACAACACTCCGACAAATCGACCGTTATCCGAAAGCAACCGTCTGATCTGCCCCAGGGCCGCTGCCAGATCATCAAACCACTGCAGGGTGGAATTGGCACAGATCAGATCGAAATCGCCGGCACAGGTTGCCAGAAAACGCTCCCCATCCTCGCAGAGCAGAGAAATGTTGCGCTTCCCTTCCAACCGTTTTCCTGCCTGTTGCACCATGCCTTCGGCAAAATCCAGGGCGATGATCCGGGCCTTTGGATATCGCTCGGCGAGCAGCGCGGTAAAATGTCCGGTGCCGCAACCTATCTCAAGAATTCGCTCCACCCGGCTACCATCGGGAAGCTCCTCAAGGAGACGGGCAGCGAGATCCTTCTGTGTCTCGGCATGGGCATCGTACGTTCCGGCTGCCCGGGAAAATCGCTGCCGAATTCTTTTTTTCCGCGAATCAGTCAATTGGGACAAACTCCCGATCAAAAAACAGGGCATGCCCGCCATGCTCGATAATTGTAGAACTGGCTCCGGGGACCACCCCCTGCTCCGTCACCGGTGCGATGATATCCCGCTTCCCATGCCGACAAAAAACCTGGCATTGCATCCCCTGCTCAGGCATCCGCCATTGAGACAGATAATCAAGACCACGGTCAAGAACCTGCATATCGAGAGACTCCATAAGCGTGTCCTGCTGCTCGGCCACAAAGCGAAGATATTCTTTTTTATATCCGAGAAGACTCTTCCGGTAAAAATCCCGCAAAAACACCGATGGATCGGCGGCAAGGGCCTGACGGATAGCGCTGATTTCCGAAGGAGGCCAAGAAGCCCGCATGCCCAGCACGGTGAGACTCGCTACCTTTTTGGGAAAAGCAGAGGCAAAATCACACGCCAGAAAAGCGCCCATGGACCAGCCGACCAATTGGATCGTGTCACAATTATTTTCGGCAAGAAAAGCCAGGATCTCGGCGAGAATGGTGGCCGGGTCCAGCGGGGCCGCCGGCCTTGACCAAGAAAAACGCTTTTCCGCCAGATCAAGGACCTGCCCTGAAAATCCCCAGCCGGGGAGAAAAAGAACAGGGGCCTTTTTGTTCGCCAAGGATTCTTGATGGGGAACGGAACAGGATGTTTCCATAATAAGTGTGGAGAAAAAATATCAGCTACCCTGTCAGCAGGGCAATTTTTTGAGCGCCTCGCCAAGAAGCGAAAGCTGCTCATCCAAGGAATAATGATGATTGCCGATGAAAAGACCGTTGCGGTCAATCCAGTCCGCCTGAGCAAGAGAGCCATGATTCGAGGCATCAAGCCAGCGAACGGCCTCGCAACGGGCAAAATTCCCCGCCACGATGGGACGACACTCAATGCCGTGGTCATCCAAAGTCCGAACCACATCTTCCCTGGAAAACGGAACATCCTCCCGCACCACCAAACTAAAACCGAACCAACTGCTTGCCCCTATTTCGCGTTGGACCTGAAGCAAGGGAAAGGCTTCCATGAGATTGAGGAATTTAGCGGCATTCTCGCGACGCGCCTTTACAAAATCCGGGAGCTTGCGTAATTGAGTCACCCCAAGGGCGCCGCTCATTTCCAGGGGACGCACGTTGTAACCAGGCAACACAAAACGGAAGGACTCCTCAAACTGATTGTCACCCTTCACACCACAGACCCTGTTCACTTTGGGCAGATTTCTGGTCCACCCGTGGGCCCGGAGACTGAGCAGGATGTGGGCCAATTCCTCGTCATCGGTAAGGATCATTCCTCCTTCCATGGTAGAAATGTGATGGCTGAAAAAAGAGCTGAAACTACCCATAAGACCGAAGGTCCCCGCCATTTTCCCGTCAAAGCCCGCACCCATGGACTCGCAGTTGTCCTCAATAAGGATAACGTTCCTGCCCGCAAGTATCGCCTGAATCGAAGCAAAATCATTCGGGTTTCCCAGAAGGTTAACGGCCATGACCAGCCGGGTCCGCTCGGTTACTGCGGCGGCAAGCTGGGCAAGATCATAGTTCAGGGTGTCCGGGTCAATATCCACGAATTTCAGCTTCAGTCCATACTGATGCAGAGGGAAATAGGTGGTGCTCCAAGAAACCGCGGGGACGATGACCTCGTCCCCGGCGACGAGCCGCACTGCCATGTTTTCCCGGTAAAAAAGAGCGGCAACCATGAGCAAATTCGCCGAAGATCCGGAATTGACCATAACGCAGTAGCGTGAGCCAAAATGGAGGGCAAACTCCTGTTCAAACCTCGCGACATGTTCTCCCATGGAAAATATGCCGGATTGAACAACCTGGGAGATGGCCTCATATTCAGCCTCATCCCAGGAAGTGCATGCCAATGGATAGTTGCTCATACGTTGCGCTCCCACTCCTGCAAGTAATAGTCATAAGCCTGTTCAATACCTTGCCGGAGAGTGGTTTGGGCTGTCCAACCCCAAGCCTGCGCCCGGTCCACAGCAACAAGTTTTCGCTTCATACCCACCGGCTTGGCAAGATTGTGTACAAACTTGCCACGGAAACCGACCACCTCGGCAACGGTCTGATAATATTCCAGGACGGTAAAATCTTTGCCTGTTCCGACGTTCATCATCTCCGGCAAGGTTTCGTAAGAGTACACCGCCTTGACCAAGCAATTCGCCAAATCTCCGGCATACATGAACTCCCGCCGAGCAAGGCCGTCACCCCATATCTCCACCGTTTCCCTGTTCTCCTGCCTGGCCTGGTGCATTTTATGAATAACCGCCGGAATAAGATGGGAGCTAGCCGGATCGAAATTGTCGTGGCGCCCATAGAGATTACAGGGAATCAAGGTTTTATAGGCGTAGCCTGCATCCTCCCGGGAGATATACTGACAGAGCCGAGCGGTGGCAACCTTGGCCAGGGCATATCCTTCGTTGGTCGGCTCCAGTTCCCCCTGAAGTATCATTTCTTCCTGCAGGGGATTGATGGCGTTGCGCGGATACATGCAGGAACTGCCGAGATTGACAAGGCGAGCCACGCCCTGCTGACGCGCGGCCCAAACCAGATTGCGTCCCATATCGAGATTATCCAGAAAAAAGCGGACTGGCTCCCGCATATTCGCCTCGATCCCTCCTACCCGACCGGCGGCGTGAATGATCAAATCCGGCTGCTGCTCTTTGAGATAGCAGACGACCTGCCCGTAATCAAGCAGGTTGAGCTCTTTGCTGGAGGGGGCCAAAAGCTCAAAGTCGGATACCGTTGGATGTTCCCGGAAATTACGCCCGACCAAACCGTTGCCGCCGGTTATAAGAATCTTGATCTTCATTAAGCGATAGATCCGGTAAGCGACTAGGGCTGCTCGTGACGGGAAAAAACCTTAAACCCGCTTTGCTGGCACATTTTATCCCGACGGGCAATCTCAAGATCCTCTTGCACCATCTCGGCTACCAACTGACCAAAGGTAATTTTCGGGGACCAACCCAATTTTTCTTTTGCCTTGCTCGGATCTCCCAGCAGGGTTTCTACTTCCGTGGGACGAAAATAGCGCGGATCAACCTGGACAATAACCTGCCCTATGGAAAATGCCATGCTTGTCGCAGTATCGGACAAAGAAGCAACGATACCGATCTCACCAATCCCTTCACCCTCCCAACGGAGTCCGACGCCAAACTCCCGTGCAGCCACCTCAACAAACTCCCGCACACTGTGCTGTTCGCCTGTGGCAATCACATAATCCTCCGGGTTCTCCTGCTGGAGCATAAGCCATTGCATCTCGATAAAATCCTTGGCATGTCCCCAGTCCCGCAGGGCATTCATGTTGCCAAGATAGATGCAGTTCTGTAGGCCAACGGCGATTCGGGCCAAACCACGGGTGATCTTTCTTGTTACAAAGGTTTCACCGCGGATCGGAGATTCGTGATTGAACAGGATACCGTTACAGGCATAAATACCATAGGCCTCCCGGTAATTCACTGTTATCCAGTAGGCATAGAGCTTGGCCACTGCATAGGGAGATCGGGGATAAAATGGGGTGGTTTCCCGCTGCGGAGTCTCCTGAACCTTGCCAAACAACTCCGAAGTCGAAGCCTGGTAGAATCTGGTCTTTTTTTCCAGCCCCAAAATCTTTATCGCCTCCAATATCCGCAAGGCGCCGAGGGCATCCGAATCTGCGGTATATTCCGGCTCCTCAAAGGATACTGCCACATGACTCTGGGCGGCCAGATTGTACACCTCATCTGGCTGCACCTTCTGGATGATTCGAATC